>JALSHL010000143.1 GCA_026982255.1 Paracoccaceae bacterium
GGTTACCCGCACAATCTTGCCGCTGCCCAGCTTCACGCGATAAATCGACAGATTGCCGAGATAGGCCACCTCCTCCACCACACCCTTGACCACATTCGCCGCCCCTTCGGGCGCCTCGCGGCTCAAAGTTATCTGTTCCGGCCGGATCGCAACCCAGACACCCTGCCGTGCCTTCAACCCCTCTTGCGGCGACAACAGGACCGGCCCGTCAGCCTCGGCCGAGATCACACGCAACATATCGGCGCCGCTGGCATCGACCTCCCCGGCAAACAGGTTCACCGAACCTATGAAATCGGCCACGTAGCGGGAATTCGGCGTCTCGTAGATTTCCTGCGGCTCGCCCACCTGCACGATCTGCCCCGCATCCATCACCCCGATACGGGTGGACAGGGTCATCGCTTCTTCCTGATCGTGAGTCACGACAATGAAGGTCACGCCGAGGGTTTCCTGAATACGAATCAGCTCGAACTGGGTTTCCTCGCGCAACTTCTTGTCGAGCGCCCCGAGCGGCTCGTCCAGCAACAGAAGTTTCGGCTGCTTCACCAATGAACGCGCCAGCGCCACCCGCTGTTGCTGCCCGCCCGAGAGCTGATGCGGCTTGCGTTTTGCGAAATCCTCCAGCTTTACAAGGCGCAGCATCTCCGCCACACGGTCGCGGGCTTCGGCCTTGGGCATACCTTCGCGCAGCAGGCCGTAAATTACGTTTTTTTCCACCGTCATATGCGGAAACAACGCATAGGACTGGAACATCATATTGGTCGGCCGGTGGTGCGGGTCGATTCCCTCCATCTCCTGCCCGTCGATTTCAATCGTGCCGGACGTCGGCGTTTCAAAACCCGCCAACATGCGCAGAAGGGTCGACTTTCCGCAGCCGGACCCGCCCAGCAGGCAGAACAGTTCGCCACGATAGATATCCAGAGAAACATCGTCTACGGCCGTGAAATCGCCGAATTTCTTGGTAATGTTGCGAATGCGGATGAAAGGCTCTGCCGCGGAATCCCTCCACGGTTTTGTCTCGGCAGCAAGGGCTGGCGTAGCCATCGGACCTCCGGTTTTTTTCGGGATGGACGGGGCGCCTCACACGCCCCGCCAAACAGTCTTACTGACCGGTTTTGATGCGCGTCCAGAGACGTGTAATCAGGCGATCGGTGCGGGCATCGTAAACCTTGGCAGCCCAGAGTCGCGCCTTGGCCTCTTCGGTCGGGAAGATACCCGGATCCGACGTGATTTCCTCGTCCACCAGCGGCATGGAGGCCGCATTGCCGTTCGCATACCAGACATAGTTGGTGATATCGGCCGTGATCTGTGCGTCCATGATGAAGTTGATGAACTTCAGCGCATTCTCGGGGTGCGGCGCATCCACCGGAATGGCCATCATATCGAACCACTGCAACGCCCCCTCGTCGGGAATGACATAGCCGATTTCAACGCCGTTCTCGGCCTCTTCGGCGCGCGCCATGGCCTGGAACACATCACCCGACCAACCGACCGAGACACAGACGTCACCATTGGCCAGATCGTTGATATACTGCGAGGAATGGAAATACCGCACATAGGGCCGGATTTTTTCCAGCAGCGCCGCACCCGCTTCCAGATCAGCCGCATCGGTCGAATTCGGATCCAGCCCCAGATAATTCATCGCCGCCGGAATCATCTCGCTCGGTGCATCAAGCAGGGTCACGCCACAATCGGCCAGCTTGCTGACCGTGTCCTCGTCGAACACCAGCGACCAGCTGTTGACCTCGTAATCCTCGCCCAGACGCGCGGCAACCTCGCCGACGTTGTATCCGATGCCGGTCGTGCCCCACATATAGATGACAGAGTATTCATTGCCCGGATCATACGCGGCGGCGCCTGCCATCAGCTCCGGATCCATATTCACCAGATTCGGCAGTTTGGATTTGTCCAGTTTCTGGTATGCCCCCGCCGCAATCTGGCGCTGCAAAAAGTCGGAAGTCGGAACCACAATGTCATAACCCGAATTACCGGTCAGCATCTTGGCTTCCAGCACCTCGTTGCTGTCGTAAACGTCGTAGTTGACCTTGATCCCCGTCGCTTCCTCGAATTTCTGGATCGTGTCCTCGGCAATATAGTCCGACCAGTTATAGACGTTGAGCAACGGCTCCTCACCGGCCTGGACCGCGGTTACCGACAGGCTGGCCATGGCGGCCATGAATACAGTTTTTTTCATCATTACACTCCTTGTTTTCGGGGTTCCGCCTTCTTGCCGGCGTGATAGGTGAATTTGGCCCCATAACCGCCCGACAAATCAAGCTGTTTTTTTCGCCGTCATACTACCTCGAGATAGGACGCAATCTCGAAATCGGTCATACGCGCGGCGAATCCCCGTTGTTCCTGACGTTTTGCCAGCACGAAAACCTCGCGCATCAGGTCGGGAAAAATCGCGCGAGTGACCTGTCCGACGGCAAAGCGGTCGGTTGCGTGCTGCCAGTCGGCCGAAATCTGTTCCATCTCCTGTGCATAGGCATCGCCGGTGATCGGGTCGGCAGGTTCCCGCTCCGCCGCCATGCCGTCCAGCGCCGCCCCGAGCACCGCCGCCAATACCAGATAGGGGTTGGCATCGGCACCGGCCACACGATGTTCAATCCGGCGCGCCTTTGATGCACCTCCGGGAATACGGATCGCCGCTGTGCGGTTCTCGTAGCCCCAGCAAATACCGGTGGGCGCATGGCTTCCGGGCGCCAGCCGGCGATAGGAATTCAGGTGCGGCGCGAAAATCAACCCGCATTCGGGCATCGCCTCCATCAACCCGTTGACCGCGTGGCGCAACACGGGTGTGCCCTGTGGGCCGCCATCGTCAAAAATATTGTTTCCGTCGCGATCCAGAACGCTGAAATGCACATGCAGCCCGTTGCCCGCACGATCCAGATAGGGCTTGGCCATGAACGAGGCCGCAAACCCGTGTTTGCGCGCTATCCCTTTGACAAACCGTTTAAAAAACACCGCATCGTCCGCTGCCTTGAGCGGATCGTCCCCGTGCATCAGGTTGACCTCGAACTGTCCCGCCCCGTTTTCCGAAATCGCCGCATCCACATGCACATCGTGTGCCGCACAAGCATCGTATACATCGGCAAAGAACGCCTCGAACTGGTCTAGCTCATCAATCGAAAGGACCGAATCCCCCT
>JALSHL010000144.1 GCA_026982255.1 Paracoccaceae bacterium
CCTCGGGGTGGCGCAGGGCCACATGGGCGCCGCGCTCCGCCGGATTGCGCGGCGAGGCGATGGTGACTTCGGGACAGCGGGCCTCGACTTCGCGGATAAACATTTCGGACAGTGCGGTCGATTGCGTCCTGACGCCGCCCATATCCACGCCGTCCCAGACATCCAGCGCCGCCTCAAGCGCGGCCATGGCGATCACCGGCGGAGTACCGATGCGCATCCGGTTGATGCCCGCGTCGGGACGATAGTCGAGGTCGAAGGCAAAGGGTGCCTCGTGCCCCAGCCAGCCGGAAAGCGCGGGCCGCACGGCATCCTGCAAATACGGCGCAACATAGACGAACGCGGGCGCGCCCGGTCCGGCGTTCAGGTATTTGTAGGTGCAGCCGACCGCGAAATCCGCCCCTGCTGCCGTCACATCCACCGGCACCGCCCCCGCGGAATGGGCCAGGTCCCAGACGGTCAGCGCACCAACCGCATGGGCCTTGGCCGTCAACGCCGCCATGTCGTGTTTGCGGGCGGTCTGGTAGTCCACCTCGGTCAGCATTAGAACGGCCACGGTTTCATCCAGCGCACCGGCAACCTCTTCGGACGCGACCACCTTCAGTTCGTAATCGTCGCCGAGCGTCCCGATCAACCCTTGCGCCATATAAAGGTCGGTCGGAAAATTGCCGCTGTCGGACAGGATCACCCGCCGGTCGGGGCGCATTTCCAGCGCCGCCGAAATCGCCTGATAGACCTTGATCGTCAGTGTGTCCCCGACAATCACCGTTCCCTCCGGCGCACCGATCAACCGCCCGATCCGGTCGCCGAGACTGCGCGAACGCGCCATCCAGCCCGCCTTGTTCCAGCCGGTGATCAGCAACTTGCCCCATTCGTCCGCCACCACTTCGGCGACACGGGCCTTGGCCGCAACCGGCAACGGGCCGAGGGAATTGCCGTTCAGATAGACCAGCCCCTCGGGCATCTCGAACATGGCGCGGGTTCTGGAAAAATCGGTCATTGCAGGGCCTTTCTAAACAGTGGATTGGCGCTATGATGGGCGCCAATTCCGCATTTGGCAATCGAGGAAATCCCGTGACCGCAATCTATATCGACGCCGACGCCTGCCCCGTGAAGGACGAGACCCTGCGCGTTGCCGACCGGCACAGGCTGAAGGTCTATATCGTGTCCAACGGCGGCCTGCGGCCCAACCCGCACCCGCTGGTCGAAACCGTCGTGGTGCCGGACGGGCCGGACGTGGCCGACATGTGGATTGCCGACCGGATCGGCAAAGGCGATATCTGCATCACCGGCGATATCCCCTTGGCGGCGAAATGTATCGAGGCCGGCGCCCGCGCGCTGCGCCACAACGGCGATGTGTTCACGCCCGCCAACATCGGCAACCAGCTGGCCATGCGCGACCTGATGGCCGACCTGCGCGAGGCCGACCCCTTTCGTCAGGGCGGCGGCAAGCCCTTCGGCAAGGCCGACCGTTCGCGGTTTCTCGATGTTCTGGAACGCGAAGTCCGCGCCACGATGCGTGGCTAGTTCTGGCGCAACTTCGCGTCGCGGTATTTCTGTATCAGCCCCGCCGCAAAAAACTGCACATGCCGATACAGCGGTTCTTTCGGGAACGAGAGTTTCACATACATATCGGCATCTTTCAGGTCCAGCGGATTGCCCGCCACCTGCAACGCGAGGCGATAGCTGCGCACGCCGGTTTCGGAATCAAGCGATACCCGCTGCACAAGATCCATGCCTTGCACCGCCGTGTCCGGTAAAAACGCTCCGTTGATCCGCATCTCGGCCTGTGGAAGCGTGTTCTGGAACTTTTCGACATACCGTTCGGGAAAATCGCCGGCAACCCGCGTGACATCCGATCGCGCAAACAACGCCCCCGCAGGCGCACCGTCGGGAACGTATATTCCGGAAACCTGCGCATAATCAGGGGCGAAATATCCGTCCTCCGCCGCGCGCACTGTCAGGTTGGCGATGCGACGGTCGGTCAGGTCCAGCCGGGTTTGCGCCGCACGCAACCGCTCCGCCGCCACAATCGCACCGGCAGGGTCCGCGCCGCTGATAGCCTCGTAAGCGTATCGGGCTGTTTGCAACTGTCTTGCCTGCAAGGCCCGCAAGTCCCGCAAATCGGCATTCTCCAGCTGAAGGATCACATCACCGGCGCGCACCGGCCCCTCCGGCGCGCGGCTGCGGATATAGCCGGCCGATTCGACCTGCAGGCTATAGCGCCCCTCGATATCCGCCTGCACCGGCATCACGACGCGATAGGGGGCCTTGATAAACAGCAGGGCCAACGCAAGAGCGGAAAACAGCAGCAGCCAGAACGGCCAGCTGCGGGCCTTGTCCTTGGCTGCCGGTTTTGCGCGGTCGCTGACCATCGGCGAAATGAACATCATGTATCCGCCCCACAAGGCCAGCAGCGTTCCGAGGCCGAAATATTTCGGCAACATCACCCACATAATCCCGAGGATCATATTCGTCTTGTAAAGCACCGAACCGAAGGAATAGAGACCCAGCCACCGCGCCTTGCGGGTTTTCGGAAAACTGCCGTCCTTGCCGAAGGTGGTGATCTTCCGCCGTATCCCGCGAAAGCTGCGGGCGGCGTCGGTATACATGTTGCGCAGCCCCAGCGTGTCGGCCAGCGCATAGTATCCGTCCAGCTTGATCAGCGGATTTGCGTTGAACAGGACCGAGTTGATCGAACTGAACATGAATATATTGCCCAGCAGGGTTTTCAGGAAGCTGCCCTCGACGAAGTGCCAGGCGACAAAGGCCAGAAGCGCCACGATGATATCCGTGAACAACCCTGCGAGGCTGATAACAATGCGTTGCTTGCGCGTGGCCGACAGGTCGGCGTCCGAACAATCCACATAGGGCATGGGATAGAGCGCGATCAGATACAGGCCGGTTTTGCGCACACGCACACCGAAACGGGTTGCGGCGAGGGTGTGCCCCAACTCGTGCAGGATTTTCAGAAACGGCGCGACCACAGCGAAGGTTGCGATGGCGGAGAGCGAAAACACGTTCTTGAACACCTCCATAATCTGCCAGTCGCTCCAGCTGCCTAGCCAGAACGCGACCAGCAGCAGTGTCGCCAGAAGCAGCCAGTAAACC
>JALSHL010000145.1 GCA_026982255.1 Paracoccaceae bacterium
AAAGAATTCGCGCACCATGACCGAGAAAATGGTCAAAATGAAATACGATCCGGTTGTGCGCAAGCACGTCGAATACAAGGAAGGCAAGATCAAATAGGTCTTCGCCTCTTTTCGGATTTTCAAAAGCCGCCGGTTTTTCCGGCGGTTTTTTTGTGCGCGGGTCGGGGGCGGTTCTACTAAACCGGTTTAGTGGCTCGAAGGCGAGGGGTTAACAATCCATTAAACCGGATTTGTGGTTTTGTTAACCACGGAACAGCAGGCAACAAAAAAGGCCGGAGCAAACTCCGGCCTCTCGTGTATCTGTGGCGTTGCGCGCTAGTTGCGGTTGCCGAACAGGCGCAGCAGCATCAGGAACAGGTTGATGAAGTCCAGATAGAGGCTCAGCGCCCCGTAGACTGCCATCTTGCCGGCCATCGCCTCGCCGTTGGGCTGGGTGCGGACCTGCAGATACTCGTTCTTGATCTTCTGCGTGTCATAGGCCGTCAGGCCGGCGAAGATCAGCACGCCGAGGGCGGAGACCGCGAACATCACGGCGGAGCTTTGCAGGAAGATGTTGACGATCGACGCCACGATGATGCCGACCAGCCCCATGAACAGGAAGCTGCCCCAGCCGGAGATGTCTTTCTTGGTGGTATAGCCCCAGAGCGACAGGCTGGCGAAGGCAATCGCGGTGATGAAGAACGTCTGCGCGATCGAGAAGCCGGTATAGACCACGAAGATCGAGCTGATCGACAGGCCCATCACGGCGGCGAAAGCGTAGAAGAACATCTGCGCGCCGGACTGCGACATGCGGTTCACGGCGGCCCCGAACATGAAGACCATGATCAGCGGGGCGAACATGATCAGATACATCAGCGGCGAGGAGAACATCGCCTGGATCACACCGTAGGACAGGAAGCGTGTCGGCTCGCCCGCCATGGCGGATTTCAGATCCATACCGACGAAATAGGAAACAATGCCGGTGACGATCAGGCCAACGGACATCAGGCCATAGACCTTGTTCATATGTGCCCGCAAACCCGCGTCGATTTCCGCTGTGCGGACTCCGGCACCGGCGCGGCGGACAGTATCAAATTCGGCCATCAGGACCCTCCATAAGTTAAACCGAAGCGCAACGGCGTTGCGCGTGTGCGCTACATATTGGCACGAAACAGTGCCTTTTCAAGGGTTAGCGGGCATTCCGGGGCGGTTTTTCCTCTTATTCGCGGGCGCGCAGCACCCGTGCGGGGCGGGCCGACAGGGGGCGCCATGCGAAGGCCAGACCGGCGAGCAGGCTGGCGAGGGCACCCCCCGAGACGATCAGCAGGGCCGAGGGCAGGTCGAAGCGGAATGCCACGTCCATGATGTTGGTCATCACGGCCCACCCTGCCAGCGCGCCTGCGCCGATAGCCACAAGCCCCGCCGCTCCGCCGAGGATGGCAGAGCGCAGGGCGAAGCTTGCGAGGATGCGCGGACGGGTAGCGCCGAGGGTTTTGAGCAGGGCGGCCTCGTAAATGCGCTGGCGCTCGCCGGCGGCGGCGGCGCCGATCAGCACGGTGAAACCGGTGAGCAGGGTCACCGCCGCGCCCCAGCGGATGGCTGCGGCGATCCCGTCGAGCATCTTGCTTACCCGCTCGACCGCGTCGGTGATGCGGATGGCGGTGATATTGGGGTAGGCGGTGGCGAGGGCGTCCAGCAGCGGCGCGTCGGCCTGTTCGTCGCCATAGACGGTGGCGATATAGCTGTGCGGGGCGGCCTGTAGCGCGGCGGGGTTGACGATCATCACGAAATTGATGCCCATCGAGGAAAAATCCGCTCTGTGGAAGGCGACAACCGTTGCGGTCAGGTCGCGGCCCAGCACGTTGACGGTGACCTTGTCGCCGAGTTTCAATCCCAGTTCCCCGGCATCATGGGCGGAAAAGCTCATCTGCGGTTCGCCGGTGTAGTCTTCCGGCCACCATGCGCCCGCGACGATATCGTTGCCCTCCGGCGGGGTGGCGGCGTAGGTGATGCCGCGGTCGCCCTCCAGCACCCAGCTTTCGCCCAGAGCCTCGGCCGCGGGGATGCCGTTGACCTTCGATAGGATGCCGCGCAGCATCGGGGCGGTCTGGATTTTATCGATACCTTCGGTGGTTCGGGCGATGGTGTTGAAGCCCTCGAACTGGTCCTTCTGGATATCGACGAAGAAATAGGAGGGGGCGACGGCGGGCAGCTCCTCGGTTATCGCGCGGCGCATGTTGGTGTCGATCTGGCCGATGGTGGCCAGCACCGCAAGGCCGAGGCCGAGCGAGAGGATCACCGATCCGGCCTCGCCCCCCGGGCCGCCGATGGCCCCGAGGGCCAGCCGCAGGACGGGGCGGCCACGGGTCAGGCGGCTGCGCGAGAGGCGACGGGCGAGGGCCTTGGTCAGCATTGCGGTCAGCAGTAGCGCGCCAAGGGCGAGGATGACGCCGAAAGCGGACCAGAGCGCCAGTTTCGGTACGCCGGAAAACCACGCGGCAGAGGCGACCAGCAGGGCCGAGAGCGCCGCCGTCAGCAGGATGAAATACCAGCGCGGCGCGCGTCGTGTGCGGCTTGCTTCGTCGCGGAACAGGCTGGCGGCGCGGATGTTGAGGGCGCGGCCCAGCGGCCAGATGGAGAAGATCGCGGCGGTGAGCAGGCCGTAGACGCCGGCCTCGATCATCGGGGCGGGATAGACGGCAAAACGGGCGGGCACCGGCAGGGCGTCGCTGAACAGCGGGCCGAGCAGGATCGGCAGGCCGACGCCCAGAATCAGGCCGAGCGCGATGCCGAGCAGGGCGAGCATGCCGATTTGCAGCAGGTAGATGCCGAAGATGGTGCCGCTGCCTGCGCCCAGCGTTTTCAGCGTTGCGATCACCGGTTTCTTGGCGTCGAGATAGGCGCGCACCGCGGCCGAGACCCCGACGCCGCCGACCGCCAGCCCGGCGAGGCCGACGATGACGAGGAAAGCGCCCATGCGCTCGACAAAGCGGCTGAGCGAGGGGGTGGCGTCGCGGGTGTCGCTCCATTGCATACCGCGATCCGCCAGCGCGGTTTCGGCGGCGGTTTTCAGGGTTTCGAGGTTGGTTCCGGCGGGCAGTTTCAGGCGGTATTTGCCGGTGAACAGCGTGCCGGGGGCGAGCAGTCCGGCGGATTTGGCGGCGTCGAGCGAGACGATAACACGCGGGCCGAAGGAGAAACCGCCGGTGGCACTGTCGGGCTCGTTGGTCAGGATGGCGCTCAGCCGGAAGTCGGCGTTGCCGAGGCGCAGGGTGTCGCCAATGCGCAGGTTCAGGCGTTCCACGAGGGTGTTGGCGGCGACCAGACCGGCGCGACCGTCAACGGTGGCCAGCGCGTCCTGTGCCGTGATGTCGGGCGAGAGACCGAGGCTGCCGTAAAGCGGATAGAGGGCATCGACGCCCTTGACCTGCACCAGTGCGCGCTGGCGTTCCCCGTCGCGGGTCAGGGTGACCATGGAGCGGAAATCGGCCACTTCGGAGGTGGCAAGGGCGTTTTCGGCCATCCATGCACGCTCGGTCGCGTCGGCAAAACGGTAGGTGAAGGCGATTTCCGCGTCGCCGCCGAGCAGGGCCGCGGATTCGCCGGACAATCCGCGCTCGATGGCGGTGCGCACGGAGCCGACGGCGGCGATGCCGGCGACGCCCAGCGTCAGGCAGAGCAGGAAGATGCGGAAGCCCTTCAGCCCGCCGCGCAGCTCGCGAAAGGCGATGCGGAGGGCGGCGCTCATTCCGCCAGCTTCCCGTCGGCGAGGCGCAACACGCGGTCGCAGCGTTCGGCCAGCGCCGGATCGTGGGTGACCAGAACCAGCGTGGCGCCGTGGCGGTCGCGCAGGTTGAACAGCATGTCCATGATCGCGGCGCCATTGGCGCTGTCGAGGTTGCCGGTCGGTTCGTCCGCCAGCAGGATATCGGGGCGCGGGGCGGCGGCACGGGCCAGCGCCACGCGCTGTTGTTCGCCGCCGGACATTTGTGCGGGGTAGTGGTCCTTGCGCTCCGCCAGTCCGACCGCATCCAGTTCGGCCGCCGCTTTGGCGAAGGCGTCGCGGTCACCGGCCAGTTCCAGCGGCGTGGCGACGTTTTCCAGCGCGGTCATGGTCGGGATCAGATGGAAGGACTGGAAGACCACGCCCATGTGGTCGCGCCGGAAACGGGCCAGCGCGTCCTCGGACATGGCGGAGAGGTCGTTGCCCAGCACTGAGACCGTGCCGCCGGTGGCGCGTTCCAGCCCGCCCATCACCATCAGCAGCGAGGATTTGCCCGAGCCGCTGGGACCGACGAGGCCGAGGGTCTCGCCCTGCTGGACAGTCAGGGAGATTCCGCGCAGGATATCGACGGTTCCCGCATTGCCCGAAAGGGTCAGGCGGGTATCGTCGAGGCGGATTACAGGAGTTGTCATGGGGTGGAAGACCTTCGGAATTTGGGGCGTTGTGTTTGTAGCTATGCTTTCATGGCAGGCTATGCCAGCGGCGGCGGCGGAAAAAGTCACAATCGTGGCATTCGGCGACTCGCTGACGCAGGGTTACGGGCTGGCCGAGGCCGACGGGTTTGTGCCGCAGTTGCAGGCGTGGCTGGCGGCGAACGGGGCGCCGGATGTGGTGCTGGTCAATGCCGGAGTGAGCGGGGACACCACGGCGGGCGGGCTGGCGCGGATCGACTGGACGCTGGGCGAGGATGTCGACGGGGTGATAGTGGCGCTGGGTGGTAATGACCTGTTGCGCGGGCTGTTTCCCGAGGACAGCCGCGCCAATCTGGACGGAATTCTGGCGGCGGTGACGGGCAGGGGGCTGCCGGTGATGCTGGTCGGGTTGCCGGCGCCGAAGAACTACGGACCGGAGTTCGAGGCGGCGTTTGCGGCGATGTATCCGGAGCTGGCAGAGAAATACGGTGCGGTATTCTATGCCAATTTTCTGGCGGGAATTTCCAAAGGGGGACTGCCGGATCTGGCGCTGATGCAGGCCGATGCGACGCATCCGGGCGCCGAAGGTGTGGCGCGGATTGTGGCGGATATGGGGCCGAAGGTGTTGGAACTGGTCGCGCGGGCGCGTCAGTAGGCGCGCAGGATGGCCAGTGCTTCGGCGTGGAGGGCCTTGCTGCCTGCGGCGAGCAGGCGGCCGCCGTTGTGGGCGGGGTTGCCTTGCCAGTCGGTGACGATGCCGCCGGCGTTTTCGATCACCGCAATCGGCGCCTGCACGTCGTAGGGGTTCAGCTGCGCCTCGATAACCAGATCGATCTGGCCCATGGCAAGCAGGGCGTAGGCGTAGCAATCCATACCGTATCGGGTTAGGCGGGCGCGGGCGCTGACGGCCTCGAAGCCCTGTCGCTCTGCGGGGGTGCCGACTTCGGGGAATGTGGTGAACAGGGTGGCTTCGGCCAGCGGGGTGTGGCGGGTGGCGATGGGCCGTGTCGCCTGCGCTGTGGTCAGGGTGGCTTGCCCGAAAGCGCCGGTGAAGCGTTCGCCGATATAGGGCTGGTCGATCAGGCCGAGGACCGGCGCCGCGCCGGCGTTCAGCCCGACGAGGACCCCCCAGGAGGGCGCGCCGGAGATGAAGGCACGGGTGCCGTCGATCGGGTCGAGCACCCATGTCAGGCCGGAGGTGCCGGATTTCGCGCCGAACTCCTCGCCCAGAATGGCGTCGTCGGGGCGGCGGGTGGCGAGGATGTTGCGCATGGCGGTTTCGGCCACGCGGTCGGCCACGGTGACGGGATCGAAGGCGGCAGGGTCCTTGTTGTCGGTGGCAAGCGGGGTGCGGAAGTAGGGCAGGATGACGGCGCGCGCCGCATCTGCCAGCGCGTTGGCGGTGGCGAGCAGTTCGTTTTGCAGTTCCGGTGTCATGCGCATAAAAAATCCCCGTGGCCTGTTGGTCACGGGGATTTCACATGTTGGTCGGCCAGTCAATCGGCCGGAAGGCCCTAGGCGGCGTTTTCGCCGAGCACGCGGGCCAGATCGAACAGGCGGCGGCGCTGCTGTTCGGGGATGTTGTAATAGGCGCGCACCAGTTCGAGGGCCTCTTTGTCGGCCAGCAGATCGCCCTGCAGCTTGTCCTCGGAAGTGGCCTTGTGCACCAGATCGTCGGCGGCTGTATCCAGACCCTCGAAGAAGAAGCTGATCGCGACGTCGAGTGCAGCGGCTATGTCCCAGAGACGGGAGGCGCTGACGCGGTTCATGCCGGTTTCGTATTTCTGGATCTGCTGGAACTTGATTCCGACGATCTCGCCCAGTTGTTGCTGGGTCATACCCACCATCCAGCGGCGGTGACGAATGCGTTTGCCTACATGTACGTCTACAGGGTGTTTCATTTACTGTACTCCAGATATTAGCGTGGGAATTTGTCCCTATGCCTGTAACCATGCAAGAATTGTGCCAGTTTTGCAATTTGGAATGGATTTTTTTAGAACAAAACTAAAAATAATATTAACACTATGTAATATATATGTATTTTATCCATTTGTCTCGGGCGGCATTTCCCGATGGCGGAATCGTGCCGTCGGCATGTGTTTGATATTCCCCCGCTGCCCGTTGCATTTTGCAATGACAGGGGGGAATGATTGCATATCGCGATACGCCGGGTCAGGCTTCGAGCTTCTTCGCTTCGCGTTTGCGCTCGTGCGGATCCAGATGCCGTTTGCGCAGACGGATGTTTTTCGGCGTGACCTCGACCAGTTCGTCGTTGTCGATATAGGCGATGGCCTCCTCCAGCGACATGCGGGTCGGGGTGGTCAGCACCACGGCCTCGTCCTTGCCCGAGGCGCGGACGTTGGAGTGTTTCTTGCCCTTGATCGGGTTGACCTCCAGATCGTTGCCGCGCGAATGCTCGCCGATGATCATGCCCTGATAGACCTTTTCCTGCACACCGATGAAGAACTTGCCGCGGTCCTCCAGATTGAACAGGGCATAGGCGACGGATTCGCCGTCCTCCATCGAGATCAGAACACCGGCGCGCCGGCCTTCGATCGGGCCTTTGTAGGGGGCCCATTCGTGGAAAATGCGGTTGATGACGCCGGTGCCGCGCGTGTCGGTCAGGAATTGCCCGTGATAGCCGATCAGCCCGCGCGAGGGCACATGGGCCACGATGCGGGTCTTGCCGACACCGCCCGGGCGCATTTCCACCAGCTCGCCCTTGCGCTGGGTCAGTTTCTCGATCACCGCGCCGGAATATTCGTCGTCCACGTCTACGGTGACTTCCTCGATTGGTTCGTGGCGCACGCCGTCGATGTCGCGGAACAGCACCTGCGGGCGCGAGATCGACAGTTCGAACCCTTCGCGGCGCATGTTTTCGATCAGCACACCCATTTGCAGCTCGCCGCGGCCGTGGACCTCGAACGCGTCGCCGCCGGGGGTGTCGTTGACGCGGATGGCGACGTTGGATTCGGCCTCTTTCAGCAGGCGGTCGCGGATGACGCGGGATTGCACCTTGTCACCGTCGCGTCCGGCGAGCGGCGAGGTGTTGATACCGAAGGTTACGGTGATGGTGGGCGGGTCGATCGGCTGTGCCGGAATAGCCTCGGTTACATCCTTGTCGCAGAGCGTGTCGGCCACGGTGGCGGTTTTCATGCCGGCGATGGCGACGATGTCGCCCGCCTCGCCCGCGTCGATCGGGGATTGTTCGAGGCCGCGATAGGCCAGAACCTTGGTGACGCGGAAATTCTCGATCAACTCGCCCTCGCGGCTGATGGCCTTGATGTTGTCGCCGGCCTTGACGGTGCCGGATTCGACGCGGCCGGTCAGCAGGCGACCGAGGAAGGCGTCGCCGCCGAGCGTGGTGGCCAGCATGCGGAACGGTTCGTCGCGGTGCGCGATCTGTGCCGGGGCAGGGACGTGTTCGATGATCAGTTCCATCATCGCTTTCAGATCCTTGCGCGGCCCGTCCAGTTCCGCATCGGCCCAGCCGGAGCGGCCCGAGGCGTAAAGCACGGGGAAATCAAGCTGGTCGTCGTCGGCGCCGAGGTTGGCGAACATGTCGAAAACCTCGTCCAGCGCACGGTCCGGCTCGGCGTCGTGTTTGTCCACCTTGTTCAACACCACGATCGGGCGCAGGCCGAGCGCCAGCGCCTTGGCGGTCACGAATTTGGTTTGCGGCATCGGGCCTTCGGCGGCGTCCACCAGCAGGATCACGCCGTCGACCATGGAGAGGATGCGCTCCACCTCGCCGCCGAAATCGGCGTGGCCGGGGGTGTCGACGATATTGACGCGCACGCCGTCCCATTCAACCGAGGTGGCCTTGGCAAGAATGGTGATGCCGCGTTCCTGCTCCAGATCGTTGGAGTCCATCGCCCGTTCCTGCTGGGTCTCGTTATCGCGATAGAGACCGGACTGTTTCAGAATCTCGTCCACCAGCGTGGTTTTGCCGTGGTCGACGTGGGCGATGATAGCGACGTTACGCATATCCATGGGTGTGTTTCCTTCAAAAATACGAGCGGGGCTGCGCATGCCGGCAGCCCCGTTTGCTGCCCACTTAAGCGGCTTTGCCCCGTTTGGCAAGAACAGCCTGCGCGGGCGGGCAAACCGGCGACGCCGCGTCAGGGGTTTCGGGCGTGCGGGGCGCAGGAGTAGGTTGGCGCCATGAACAGATCGCTTTTTATTCTCATGGCCTCGGTGGCGCTGGTCGGGACCAACGGGTTGCTGATGTCGCCGGTGCTGACCGATATCGCGCGGGGCTTCGGCGAGAGCGCCGGTGTGACCGGGCGCGCGCTGGCGGCCTATAGCGCCGGAACGGCGGTCACGGCCTTGTGGCTGGGCCGGTCGCTGGACGGCTTCGGGCTGTCAAAGGCGCTGGCGCTGGCAATGCTGGTGGTCGGGCTGGCGCAGCTCGGTTCCGGCTTTGCCACGGGCTGGGTGACGCTGGCGCTGTTGCAGGGGCTGGCGGGGGCCGGTGCGGGGGTGGCCCTGCCGGCGGTTTACGGGATTACGGCGATGATTTCGCCCAAGGGGCAGGAGGCGCGGTTCATGTCGCGTGTCATTTTCGGCTGGTCGGTGGCGATGGTGGCCGCTGTGCCGCTGGGGGCGTTTCTGGCCGGCGCTTTCGGCTGGCGGGTGATGCTGGGGCTGACCGGCGGCGTCGCCCTGCTGGCGGCGGGGCTGAACTGGCTGTTGCTGCCGTCGAGCGGCAAGGCGGTGGCGCGGCTGCGTATGGGGCGGTTCCGGCCGCTGTTTCTGGCGGGCGGATGGGTGCAATACGGGATTACGCTGTGTTTCATGGCGGCGTTTTACGGCACCTATGCCTATCTGGGGGATCACACCCGCGCGGCCTTCGGGATTTCGGCAGGAGAGGCGGGGCTGACGGCGCTGTTTTACGGGCTGGGTTTCGGGCTGGCGATGTTCGGTGCGCCGGTGGTGGACCGGATCGGGCGGGCGAAGGCGTTGCCGGTGGCATTGTCGATAACCTCGACCCTGCTGGCGGTTTTGTGGCTGGCGCCGGTTTTTCCGCTGTTTCTGGGGATGATTTTCCTCTGGGGGTTCATCAACCATTTTATCCTCAATATGATTGTCGTCGGGTTGAACGCGCTGGCACCGGACAATCGGGGTGCGGTGATGGGGTTATACAGCAGCGTCACCTATGCCGCCGCGACGCTGGGGATTCTGGTGATGGGCGGGGTTTACGAAGGCCCGGGCTTTGTGGCGGTTGCGCTGCTGGCGGCGGTGTCTAATGTGGTGGCCATGATTTTGGCGTTACGGAAATGAGGGGAAATTCCATGCGGGCAATGCGGTTGCACGAACTGGGCGCACCGATGGTGCTGGACGAGGTGGCGATGCCGGAACCGGCGGCGGGCGAGGTGCGGGTGCGGGTGCATACCTGCGGCATCAATTTCGGTGACACGCTGATCGTGCAGGGCAGGTATCAGGAAAAATTCGACCTGCCGTTCTCGCCGGGGATGGAGATTTGCGCTACGGTCGATGCGCTGGGCGAGGGGGTCGACAACCTGACCGTCGGGCAACGGATCGCCTCTTACAGCGGGGTCGGGGGGCTGAGCGAATACACCTGTGTTCCGGCGGCGAGTTGTGTGCCGGTGCCGGACGCCATGCCGGATGTGGAGGTCGCGGCCTTTCTGGTGGCTTATGGCACCAGCCATGTGGCGCTGGACTACAAGGCACATATGCAGGCGGGGGAAACGCTGCTGGTGCTGGGGGCCTCGGGCGGGGTCGGGCTGACGGCGGTGGAGCTGGGCAAGATGATGGGAGCGACGGTGATTGCCTGCGCGCGCGGGGCCGAAAAACTGGCGATCTGCAAGGAGGCGGGGGCGGACCACCTGATCGACAGCGCCAGCGAGGATATCCGCGAGGTGGTGAAATCCCTCGGCGGGGCCGATGTGGTTTACGATCCCGTGGGCGGCGCGCAATTCAAGGCCGCGCTCAGGGCCTGCAACCCCGAGGCGCGGATGTTGCCGCTGGGCTTTGCCTCGGGCGAGATCCCGCAGATACCGGCGAATATCCTGCTGGTGAAAAATATCACCGTGATCGGCTATTACTGGGGCGGCTATGCGAAATTCAAACCGCAGGTGCTGACCGACAGTTTCGCGCAACTGTTCGAATGGTATGGCGAGGGACGGCTGAAACCGCATGTGTCGCACGTCCTGCCGCTGGAACAGGCCAACGAAGCACTGGCCCTGCTGGCGGAGCGCAAATCGACCGGCAAGGTGGTGGTGCGGGTCGGGTAGACGTTATTTACAGCCGGTAAACGCGCGTTTTTCGCAGCGGCGGACCTTGCCGCGGGCCTCTTGCAGTTCGGATTCCGACAACAGGGCGGTGACCCGTTGCTGGGCCGCCCCGGCGTCGGCGGAGCCGTTCTGTTGCGCGATGCCATACCACATGTAGGCGCGTAGCAGGTCCTTCGGCGCGCCGGTGCCGTCCTCGAACAGTTTGCCCAGTTCGTATTGTGCATCCCCGTCGCCCTGTTCCGAGGCTTGCAGGAACATCTCATAGGCCATGCCCATGTCGTTTGCGACCCCGCGCCCCCCGGCATACATGAAGCCGAGGTTGTATAGGGCGACAGGGTATTCCTGTTCGGCGGCCATGCGATACCAGCGCACGGCTTCGGCCTCGTCCAGCGGCACGCCCTCGCCGTTTTCATAGAGAACGCCGAGGTTGTTTTGCGCATACATGTCGCCGGCGCGGGCGGCTTTCAGATACCATTCGGCGGCACGGGCGTTATCCTCTGGCACGCCTTCGCCGGTGTCATACATCCAGCCGAGCGAGCCCATGGCCTCCGGATGGCCCTGATCGGCGGCCATACGATACCAGAGCAGGGCCGTTTCGTTGTCTGCGGGCACGCCCTCCTCGCCGAAATCGAACATCTGGCCGAGGGCATACTGCGCATCGGCGTCGCCCTGTGTGCCTGCTTCAAGATACCAGCGCACGGCTTCGGGGTTGTCCTCGGGGCCGCCGTATCCGTAGTCGAGAAGGACGGCGAGGTTGTATTGCGCGTCGATATGGCCCTGTTGCGCGGCTTTTGCATACCAGAAACGGGCTTTGGAGAAGTCCTCCTCCACTGCAAGGCCGGTGTCATACATATAGCCGACGTTGTATTGCGCGCGGTCATAGCCGTTGCGCGCGGACTTCAGGAACCAGTCAAAGGCGGTCAGATTGTCCTCGGGCACGCCCATGCCCTGCACATACATGATACCGAGGTTGTATTGCGCTTTCGGGTGGTCCTGCGCGGCGGCGAGGCGATACCATTCCATGGCGCGGGCGTAGTCCACCGGCACAGCTTTGCCCCGTTCGTAGGCGACGCCGACATTGTACTGTGCCGATGCATACCCCTGATCCGCGGCGAGTCGATACCAGCGCAGAGCCTCGGCCTGATCGGCCGGGCGGCCTTCGCCATTGGCGAACATGACGCCGATGTTGTATTGGGCGCGGGCTTCGCCGGCCTCGGCCAGCGGCATCCATTCGGCAAAGGCGGTTTCGTAGTCGCCAGCCTCGACAGCGCGCATTCCGGCGTCAAAATCCTGTGCGTGAAGCGGCGCGATGGAAAGGGTCAGGGCGAGGAAGGCAGAAGGCAGAATACGGGTCACTTGGCAATTCCTTTTGTTTTCAATAGCTCCAGTCTGCGCGGAATTTCGCGTAGTGTCAAAGGCGGGTCAGGCAGCGTAGGCCTCGCGCACCATATCGGCCAGTTTTTCCGCAAGGTCCGATTGCGGCCCGTCGGCGATATAGAGGTTCACCTTGAAGTCGGGCAGGTCGGGCAGGGCGCCGTTGTGCGGAATCTCGACAAGGTGGTTGTCGGCGGTGTTTTCCAGCGCCGCATGGATGGCAAGATCGGCGGAGACCGAGGCCTCCACCGTGCGGGTGGAATCCGATTCCACCGCCATTTCCCACGGGATTCCGGCAAGGTCGAGGGCGCGCTGGGCCTTGGCGCGGATCATGCAGTCGTAGTTGAAGGCGAGGCGCAGCGGACGGTTGCGCCATGCGGTGCCGTCGCGGGCGCCGACCCAGACCGATTTGGCGATGTGCAGGGTCTCTCCACCCTGGTCGACGCCGGTTTCGGTGGTCATGATCAGGTCGGTCTCGCCCCGTGCGAGTTGCCGTTTCAGGCGGGCGGTGAGCGAGGAAATGAGGTGGACCTTCACGCGCGGATAGGCGGTCGCGAAGCGTTTCAGAACCGTCGGGATATGGGGATAGACCACGTCCGAGGGAACGCCGAAGGTGATTTCGCCCTCGAAGGCCTGATCGGTCATGCGGGACCAGACCTCGTCATTCAGAGCGAGGATGCGCCGGCCGTAACCGAGCATCTGCTCGCCCTGCGCGGTCAGGGCGACGCCGCGGCCGGAGCGTTCCAGCAGGGGCTGGCCGAGGGAGTCCTCCAGCCGTTTCAGTTGCATGGAGACGGCGGATTGCGTCAGGTGGAGTTGCCCGGCGGCGCGGGTGACGCCGCCGGTTTCAGCCACGGTGACGAAGGCACGCAGGGCGGTCATGTCGAGGTTGCGTCGCATATCATAATCCTTGATGTATCACTTCAAAAACATTCGGTTTTATTATTGATCATATTCCGGCATATAAATCAACATTCCTGATGCGAAGGGAATAACAGATCATCAAACCTAATGGAGGGCATTATGCACACCGTCGCAATCACCGCACCGAACACCGCACTGCGCGGGTTTTCTTTCAACGCTCTCCTGAGCCGTGTTCTGGAACTGGCCGAAGTGGCCCGCCAGCGGCGCGCCTTGGCTGCGCTCGATGCGCGGGCGCTGGAGGATCTGGGGATCTCGCGCGCGGCGGCCGAGGCCGAGGCCGCGAAGCCGTTCTGGGCCTGACAAAGACCCGCAAAGCATTGGAACCCCGTCTTTTCAGGCGGGGTTTTTTGTTGCGAGGAAGGCGTCGGTGATCTGCCAGACCCGATCCTGTATTTCCGGTGTCTCCATCCAGAGCTCGTGACGTCCGTTCGGAATAATATCGAGGCGGGCGTCGGGCAGGGTCGGGATACGGGATTTGACGGATTCGGTGTCGATAACCGTTTCTTTCGAACCGATGAAAACCTGCATCGGAATGTCCGGCAGGGAAACGGTGCGCATTTTCTCCATCTCCTGTGCCGCCTCGCGCGCCCAGTGGATAGTTGCGCCGCCGAGGCCCAGTTCGGGATGCGCGCGCAACTGGTCGCCCATACGGGCATATTGTTCGGGGTTGCCGGTCAGCACATTGCCGTTGAACGGGGCTGACAGGACGTAGAATTCGTTTGTCGCCCCCGGCACGATTGTGGTGTCGATTCCCAGCGGTTTGCCCAGTGTATCGATCATATTGAGAACCGGCGCGTATTTTGCTGCGTGTGGCAGGCCCCACATCGGGGCGGAAAATATGGCGCGTTCGACCTCCAGCCCTTCGGAAAGGGCGCGCAGGGCGATGCAGCCTCCCATGGAATGGGCGAACAGCGTGCGCGGGCCGTTCAGCGCCTGCACCTGTGGCAGGGCGAGGACGGCCGCGATGTCCTGCTGGTAGTCGGGGAAGGATTCGACATAGCCGCGGTCGGTGCGCCCCTCGTGCCGGTCCGAGAGGCCCTGACCGCGCCAGTCTATCACCACCACGGCGAAGTCGCGCGCCAGCAGACGTTCGATGACGTGCCCGTAGCGTTCGACATATTCGGTGCGGCCGGGAAAAACGAGGGCGGTGCGGTTGCCGCCCGCCCAGATGCCCGCACGGATGCGGGTGCCGTCCTGCGCAGTGGTGAACACCGCTTCGCCCCCGTCGGGCACGCCCGCGAGGTCCGTAAAGAGCGGTGCCGGTTCCATCAGCCGAGCAGCGAGGCGAGTTTCATAGCCATGCCCATATCGCCGTCGATTTTGAGCTTGCCGGTCATGAAGGCCGCGGTCGGGTTCAGGTCGCCCGCCAGCAGGGATTCGAACACGTCGGCATCGGCGGTCAGGGTGCAATCGGCATCCGAGTCGTCGATAGAAGCGCCGTTTTCATCAATGCGCACGGCCCCTTCGCCACCGAAGTCGAATTTGAACGACCCGTCGACCTTGCCGCTGATTTTCTCGTTCAGGGCTTCGACGGCTTTCTCTAGAATCGCGCTCATGGTTTTCTCCGTTTGTCTGCGTTGACCTTAACGTAAGGTGGTGTGGGAAAATGTAAAGGCCCGATGAATATATCGTTACGTTAAGTGGCAAAGGGGCATCACCTCTTGCAATCCGGCGAAGCGGCGCAAAGATAGTGCAAAGCGAAAGCGCGGGAGGGCGGAATGCGCCGCATAGTGGCAATACTGGCGATAATACTGGCGACGACGCCGGTGTTTGCCGATTCCGTGGTGGATGCGGCGGGGCGGCTCGATCTGTTGTATGACGATTTGCAACAGGCGGACCCCGAGGACTGGCAGGAGATCGAATCGAAAATCCACCGCGAGGAAACCCGCAGCGGCTCGGCGGCCATGGACCTGTTGTTTGCGCGCGGACAAAAGGCGCTGGAGGCCGGGGCGTTTGTCACGGCGGTCGAACATTTTTCGGCGCTGGTCGAACTGGCGCCGGATTTTGCCGAGGGCTGGAATGCCCGTGCGACGGCCTATTTCCTGCTGGAGGAATACGGGCTGGCGATGGCGGATATCGCGCGGGTGCTGGCGATCAATCCGCGCCATTTCGGAGCGCTGGCGGGGCTGGGGCTGATACTGGAGGAAACCGGTGACCCCGAGGGGGCAATGCGGGCCTATAGGGCGGCGTTGGCGGTGCATCCCTATCTTGAGTCGGCGCTCGCAGGGATTGCGCGGCTGCGGCCGCTGGTCGAGGGAACGGATATCTAGATGCCTGCCAATATTACCGCTGTGCTGGGGCCGACCAACACCGGCAAGACCCACTATGCCATCGAAAGGATGCTGGCCTATCGTTCAGGCGTGATCGGCCTGCCGCTGCGGTTGCTGGCGCGCGAGGTTTACGACCGTATCGTCGCCCTGCGCGGCCCGTCGGTGGTGGCGCTGGTGACGGGCGAGGAACGGATTGTGCCGGAGCGGGCGCAATACTGGGTCTGCACGGTGGAGGCGATGCCGACCGGCATGGGTGCAGAGTTTCTGGCGGTGGATGAAATCCAGCTCTGCGGTGATCCGGACCGCGGGTATATTTTCACCGACCGGTTGCTGAACGCGCGCGGGCTGTCGGAAACCCTGTTTCTCGGTTCCGACGTGATGCGTGCCCGTATTGCTGCGCTGGTGCCCGAGGCGCGGTTTATCCGGCGCGAACGACTGTCGAAGCTGAGCTATGCGGGCGAGAAGAAAATCAGCCGGATGCCGCCGCGCTCGGCCATTGTCGCGTTTTCGGTCGACAGTGTTTACGGCATTGCCGAGCTGCTGCGCCGCCAGAAGGGCGGGGCAGCGGTGGTGATGGGGGCGCTCAGCCCGCGCACGCGCAACGCGCAGGTGGAGATGTACCAGAACGGCGATGTCGACTATCTGGTGGCGACGGATGCCATCGGCATGGGGTTGAACCTCGATATCACCCATGTGGCGCTGGCGGGGACCTCGAAATTCGACGGGCGGCGGCACCGTTATCTGATGCCGAATGAGCTGGCGCAGATTGCCGGACGGGCGGGGCGGTTTACCACGGACGGGACCTTCGGCGTGACCGGCGAGGCTTCGCCGCTGGAACCGGAATGGGTGGAGGCGATCGAGGAACACCGCTTCGCCCCGATCCGCAAGTTGCAGTGGCGCGCCAGCCGGCTGGAGTTTGCCACACCGGATTCGCTGGTCCGCTCGCTGGAGGCATCGCCGGAGCAGGACGATCTGGTGCGCGCGCGCGAGGCCGACGATCTGGCGACGCTGAAAACCCTGTGGAACATGCCGGAGATGCGCGATGCGGTGACCTCGCCCGCCGATGTGCGCCTGTTGTGGGAGGTGTGCCAGACGCCGGATTTCCGTAAGGTCTCGCCGGCGGAACATGCGGGGCTGATGCAGCGGCTGTTCGGGTTTCTGCACGGGAATTCGGGGCGGATTCCGGCGGATTACCTCGCCCGCCAGATAAAAAGGATAGATAAAACCGCCGGAGACATAGATGCGCTGTCAAAACGGCTGGCTTTTATCCGCACCTGGACCTATGTTGCCCAGCGAAAAGAGTGGGTTGAGGATGCCGCGCACTGGCGCGCCGAGACCCGCGCGGTTGAGGATCGTCTGTCGGATGCGCTGCATCTGGCGCTGACGCAGAGATTTGTCGACCGGCGCACCAGCGTTTTGCTGCGCCGATTGAAACAGAAGGAGGCCCTTGTGGCGGATGTGAACGAAAACGGCGAAGTAACGGTCGAGGGCCAGTTTGTAGGCAAGCTGGAGGGATTCCGCTTCCAGCTGGACAAGGCCGCGAGCGGCGAAGAGGCCAAGACCCTGAAAGCGGCGGCGATTGCTGCCCTGCAGCCGGTGTTCAACCTGCGCTCGGACAAGTTCTATAACGCGCCGGACACGGAAATGGACGTGACCGAGCAGGGCGGCCTGATGTGGGGCGAATATGCGGTCGGCAAGCTGGTCGCTGGCGCCGATGCGCTGTCGCCGCAGGTGGAGCCTTTCGTGGACGAGGAAGCCGGACCGGAAGTGGCCGAAAAGGTGCGGCGCCGTCTGGGACATTTCATCGAGCGCCGGATTGCCGCGCAGTTTGAGCCTCTGCTGGCGTTGCGCGATGACGAAACGCTGGCGGGGCTGGCCAAGGGTGTGGCCTTCCGCATTGTCGAGGCGATGGGCGTGGTGCCGCGGGCCGAGATTGCGGCGGATGTGAAATCGCTGGATCAGGAGCAGCGCGGATTGTTGCGCAAGCACGGTGTGCGTTTCGGCCAGTTCACGATTTTCCAGCAGCTGATGCTGAAACCCGCGCCGACACGGCTGCGGCTGGTGTTGTGGTCTCTGACCAAGGGATTGCAGGAGTTTCCCGAGGCTCCGCCGCCGGGGCTGGTGACGGTGCCGGCGCTGAAGGATGCGCCAGAGGGGTATTATCCCATGGCGGGCTATCGGCTGGCGGGCGAGCGGGCGATCCGTATCGACATGCTGGAACGGCTGGCCGACCTGATCAGAGGGCAGGACACGCGCGCCGGTTTCGAGGCCAACCCCGACATGCTGTCGATTACCGGCCTGACGCTGGAACAGTTCGCCAATCTGATGGAGGGGCTGGGCTACAAGGCGGAGCGGGGCGAACGGCCCAAGGTGAAGGCCGAGGCCGCGCCGGAAGCGG
>JALSHL010000146.1 GCA_026982255.1 Paracoccaceae bacterium
GACAACAAGCCGAAGAACTTCTCGGCCAGACCGCCGAAGGCCGACAAGCCGGTCGATCCCGATAATCCCTTTGCCGCGCTGCTGGCGCTGAAGGACAAGAAATAGGTGAGCGAGAAGGGCGCGGGCATACGGCTGGACAAATGGCTGTGGCATGCGCGCTTTTTCAAGACCCGTTCCTTGTGTGCGAAACAGATATCCGCAGGGCATTTCCGGCTGAACGGGCAGAAGGTTTCCAAACCGGCGACCATTGTGCGCGCGGGCGACGGGCTGGTGTTTCCGCAGGGGCGCGCGGTGCGGATTATCCGTATCATCGGGCTGGGTACGCGGCGCGGTCCGGCGCCCGAGGCGCAGGCGCTCTATGACGATCTGGCACCGAAGCCCGATCCGGCGGAAATCACGCCCGATGTGCCCAACAACGACCGCAAGGGGCGACCGACCAAGAAAGATCGCCGCCAGATCAATCAAATGTGGGGCAAGGGGCCTTGATCCTGCGCCAAAGCCGCTCTAAATACGCGAACCAGTGAAGTGTGACAGGCTTTGCCCAGATTATTATACCTTTGAGGGTTCCCAGATGACCTATATCGTCAATGATGCCTGTATCGCCTGCAAATATACCGACTGTGTCGAGGTTTGCCCCGTAGACTGTTTCTACGAGGGGGAAAACATGCTGGTGATCCATCCCGATGAATGTATCGACTGCGGCGTGTGCGAGCCGGAATGCCCCGCCGACGCCATCCGCCCCGACACCGAGCCGGACGCGGAAAAATGGGTGGAGTTCAACCGGAAATACTCGGAAATGTGGCCGGTGATCATTTCGCAGAAGGACCCGCTGCCTGACGCCGAGAAACACGACGGCGAGGAAGGCAAGCTGGAGAAATATTTCAGCGAGAAGCCCGGCGAAGGGGGGTGAAACCCGCGCAAATATTCTCGAATTTGCATAAAAACCCGCAAACGCTTTAAATTGCGGGTTTTTTGTGTTATATACGGGGTGTAACTCGGACGGCCCCGAGGCGTTTTCGCAGACAGGCGCGCGAAGCGGAAGGTCGTCAGCACAGATATGCAAACCGGCCCGGGGGCTGCGATGACGCGGCCAAGGGCCGTTTTGTCCGTAGGAAAAGGAAAAGACGAATGGCTAAAGGCAAGACCGAGATGATGTTCAGTCCGAATGATTATGTGGTGTATCCCTCGCACGGGGTGGGGCGGGTTGTTTCCATCGAGGAGCAGGAAATCGCCGGTATCATGCTGGAGATGTTCGTGATTACCTTCGAAAAGGACAAGATGACCCTGCGTGTGCCGACCGCCAAGGCGGAATCCGTGGGTATGCGCCCTCTGTCCAGCCCCGATGTGGTGGAAAAGGCGATGGCGACGCTCAAGGGGCGGGCGCGGGTGAAGCGGGCCATGTGGTCGCGCCGCGCGCAGGAATACGAACAGAAGATCAACTCGGGCGACCTGATCATGATTGCCGAAGTGGTGCGCGACCTGCACCGCAATGACGAGCAGCGCGAGCAGTCCTATTCCGAACGCCAGCTTTACGAGGCGGCGCTGGAGCGCCTGACCCGCGAGGTGGCAGCGGTCGAGGGCGGGCAGGAGGATCTGGCCCAGAAGAAAATCGACGAGGTTCTGGAAGGGCGCGCTGCGGCGGCCTGATTCCAGAGGGAACTTTGGAAAAACCGCGTTCGGGCGACCGGCGCGGTTTTTTTCTGTTTTTATGTCAGGGCGATGAGGGCCGCGAGGGCGGCGATCTCGGCACATTGTTGTGCGGCGCCGAGGACATCACCGGTCTGGCCGCCCAATGTGCGTTCCGCCAGCCAGAGGACCGGCAGGGTTCCGGCAAGGCCGATGACAAACAGGTAAAGCCCGCCGAATCCTGTCAGCGCGAGCGTTGCCGCCAGCGCGATACCGAG
>JALSHL010000147.1 GCA_026982255.1 Paracoccaceae bacterium
TACCTGTCCCGTTCCGAGGCAGGCAGTGCCCTGTTGTCGGTGCGGGTGCCGGTGGGAGTCTCGCTTGCGGACGGGATCGGCTACAGATATCCGGACCGCCCGGAGGTGGTGCCACTGATCTGGCAGTCATGCAATTCCGCAACCTGTCTGGCCCAGGTCCAGATTACAGGCAAGGAACTTGCCCGTTTGCAGGCGGCACGGGAAATCCGCGTTGCGTTCGTTCCTGTGCGGGGTGCCCGCCCGCTCGTGTTTTCCCTGTCACTGATGGGGCTGACCCGGGGCATGCAGCGGCTTTCAGGTTGTCAGTCGGACGGATGAATGGCTCTCGCACCCATCAGGCTGCTTCCGGCGGGGGGTGATGCTGTCCTCCGGAGCAGGCGCGAAAAATCGCCGCATACGGAGCGAAATAGACATAGATCAAGGTTTGCCCCGCGCGCTTTCCGCCATAGTATCCCGACCCGTTAGTTTGACAGGACAGGATCATGCGCACGAGAGCCGATGAAATTACCGAGATCAGCCTTCCCAACAGCAAGGTTAGCGTCGACGAGGCCGGATATCTGGTGGACCCCGCCATGTGGACCCGCGAATTTGCCGAATATGTAGCCGAACAGGAGGGCATCACCCTGACGCCACTGCATTGGGAGATTATCCGGTTTGTGCGGGATTATAACGACGAACACGGTGTCATGGTTGATGTCCGCCATGTGATCAAACATCTGGCGAAGTTGCAGGGGATGGAGAAGAATCCTGCGCGCCGATTGCTGTTCGAGCTGTTCCCTTACGGTTATGTCAAACAGGCGATCAAGATTGCGGGAATGAAGCAACCGCGGGCCTGGAGCACCGGATAGGGTGTTTTTCCGCACCGTTGTTTGCGGTGGCGGTGCGGTTTTTGACGGTATAGCGTCGTTTTTCACCTGAAATGCCGGAATGATGTGCTAGGCTGGCCTCATGCGATGGTGGAATCCCACATATCTTCGCTCTACGGGCATTCGCCCGAACGAGCCGAAACTCCGGGCAAAATACGCTCGACCGCGCTGATTTCAGGCGCCGCGCTCTATGGCGCATCCTCCCCCGAACAACAATCAATGAAAACCAACACGGAGAAAGTATATGAAGAATCTTATTGCAGGCGCGACCTTCGCCGCGCTGGCCCTTGGCGCAACGGGCGCCATGGCCGAGGAAACCTGTGGCGATATCACCATGGCGGAGTTCAACTGGGCCTCCGGTGAGTTGATGGCCAATATCGACAAATTCATTCTGGAGGAGGGTTTTGGCTGTAATGTCGAACTGATCGTTGGCGGCACCGCTCCGATCTTTGCCTCGATGAACGAAAAAGGCACCCCCGACATTGCCGGCGAGCAGTGGGTGAACGGTGTGCGCACACTGGTTGACGAGGCGCTTGCCGAAGGGCGGCTGGTTGCGGTCAATCGCGGCCCGATCGAGGGCTTGGGCGAAGGCTGGTGGGTGCCGGCTTATACGCTGGAGCAGAATCCGGAGCTGAAAACCGTGCTGGACGTGATCGAGCGCCCCGATCTGTTCCCGTCGTCCGAGGATCCGTCCGTGGGGGCCTTCGTCGGTTGTCCGGCGGGCTGGGGCTGCCAGCAGGTGAATATCTCGTTGTTCGATGCCTTTGACATGGAGGAAAAAGGCTGGGTTCTGGTTGATCCGGGCTCGGCTGCCGGCCTTGACGGTTCCATCGCCAAAGCCAACGAGCGTGGCGAGAACTGGTTCGGCTATTACTGGTCGCCGACCGCCCTGATCGGCAAATACAACATGGTTCAGGTGCCGTTTGGTGTTCCGTATGCCGGTGACGAGGTCTGGAATACCTGTATCACGCAGGAAGGCTGCGAGAACCCGCCGAAAACCTCCTGGATCAGATCCGAGGTGTTCACCATTGTAACCGACAAGTTCGCTGCCGAAGGCGGGCCGATCAACGATTATCTCGCGGCCCGTGTCTTCCCCGGTCCGGTGATGGGAGCCATGCTGGTCTATATGTCCGACGAGCAGGCTGAAGGGTCCGATGCGGCCATCGAATTCCTGACCCGTTACGAAGATGTCTGGACCAACTGGGTCTCGCCGGAAGTGGCTGCAAAAGTCAAAGCGGCCCTTTAGGAATGACATGATGTTCCGGTGCCCGGCGGCTTTGGCTGCCGGGCATTTGTTTTCAGAAAAGAGAGAGGCACAGGCGTATGTGGGACTGGTATGAATTTCCGTCGATTGGCCGCACGGATTTGAGAGATTTGAAAAAAGCGGGAGACGAAGCCTTCAAAGCCTTTTCCCGCGCCTATGGCGAGAGCCTCGAGAATTTCTTCCAGCCATTGCTGAGCTTTCTGGTCTGGTTCGAGAAACTGCTGATCAACTCCCCATGGCCGGTGGTCATGGCTGTAATCGCCCTGCTTGTCTGGGCAGGTTCGCGCAGTTGGCAGCTGGTGCTGGCGACATTGGCCTCGCTGGCGCTGATCGGTTATCTGGGGATGTGGGAGAATACCATGTATACGCTGGCGCTGGTCTCGGTGGCCACGCTGGTTTGTATTGTGATCGGGATCCCGTTCGGTATCCTGATGTCCAAATCCGACCGGATGCAGGCGATCGTGACGCCGGTTCTGGATTTCATGCAGACAGTGCCCGCCTTTGTCTATCTGATCCCGATTATCCTGCTGCTGGGGCTGGGAAAAATCCCGGGGCTGATCGCCGTGTGTGTCTATGCCATACCGCCGATTGTGCGCCTGACCAATCTGGGCATCCGGCTGGTGGACAAGGATGTGCTGGAGGCCGCTGATGCCTTCGGGGCCTCGCCCAGGCAGAAGTTGTGGACGGTGCAGATGCCGCTGGCATTGCCGAATATATTCGCGGGGGTCAACCAGACGATTATGATGGCGCTGGCCATGGTGGTGGTGGCCGCGCTGATCGGTGTGCGCGGGCTGGGTATGGAAGTGCTGAAAGCGGTTAACAACCAGTATATCACGCTGGGTTTCATGAACGGGCTGGCCATCATGGCCATTGCTATCGTGTTTGACCGCACCTCGCAGAAATTCGGCAAGCGGTTGCAGAAACACTCGGAGATCATCCATGGCTAGTCACGGCATTGAAATCCGGAATCTCTACAAGATTTTCGGACCCAAAGGGCACAAATATGTCGATGCCGTGCGCGGCGGCATGAGCAAGACCGAACTGAACGAGAAATACGGCCATGTGCTGGGGTTGAAAGACATCAATATCTCGATGCCTGCCGGGAAAATTCAGGTGGTGATGGGGCTGTCCGGTTCGGGAAAGTCCACGCTGATCCGCCATATCAACCGACTGATCGAGCCGACCGTTGGCGAGGTGATCTACGAAGGGCAGGACGTCTGCAAGATGTCAAAGGCGGAGTTGTTGCAATTCCGTCGTATGAAAACCGCAATGGTATTCCAGAAGTTCGCCCTGCTGCCGCACCGGACGGTGCTGGCCAACACGCTCTATGGTCTGGAAATTCAGCGGGTGCCGCACAAGGAGGCCGAGGAACGTGCGCGACGCTGGATCTCGCGGGTCGGGCTGGAAGGGTTCGAGGATCACTACCCCAACCAGCTCTCGGGCGGGATGCAGCAGCGCGTCGGGTTGGCGCGGGCGCTGACCAACGATGCGGATATTCTGCTGATGGACGAGGCGTTCTCGGCGCTCGATCCGCTGATCCGTATGGACATGCAGGGAGTGCTGCTGGACATCCAGCAGGAACTGCACAAGACCGTGGTATTTATCACCCACGATCTGGACGAGGCCTTGCGGCTGGGCGACCGGATCGCGATTCTGCGCGACGGGGCGGTGATCCAGCAAGGGACGGGGCAGGATATTGTGCTGAACCCGCAGGACGACTATATCGCCGAATTCGTCAAGGAAGTGAATCGCGGGCGGGTAATCCGTGCCGATACGGTGATGAAACCGGGCGAACCGGTGGATTTGACCATCGAAAGCGGTGCGTTGCTGGAGGATGTGGCCAAACGGCTGACCGAGACCGGCGCCAGTGAATTGACGGTGGTGGACAGCACGGGCAAACCGCTCGGGCAACTGACGCTGCACGACACGATCGGCGCGATGGTAACGCCCTCGTAGCTACCAGTGTGGCGGCACCTGATCGGCCAGCGCGACGCTGGAGGCGGTTTCGACCTCCTGCTCCGCCGCGCGCTGGATCAGGAGCGCCACCTGACGGGTCAGCGTGTCGATTTCCGCCTGCTGGCGGGTGACGACCTCGTTCAGTTCCTCGATCACCAGCGCTTGATGCGCGAGGTTTTCTTCCAGTCGGGTTACACGGGATTCGGTCATGGTTCCTCCGGAAACAGGGTTGGCGGATCGCCGTTGGTCCAGCGCGGGTATTTCTGCATAATAGCGGCGAAAATGGCGCTCTCCAGAAAATTGTCCAGCCATTTTACCAGGTTGGGATATGGTTGACCGTTAAACCACTCTCGATCCACATTGGCAAATTGGCGCACGAAGGTGACAATGGCCATATCGGTTATGCCACGGATTTGCCCCGACAGGCACGGATGCGATTGCAGGCGGTTTTCAAGCTTCAGCAGGAAACCGGTTGCCAATTCGCGCTGTTCCAGCGCATCGGTTCCCTCGAACCTGTTACTGTATTTATAGCGGTCGAGGGCGGATTTGAACGGGCCTTCGCATTCGGCAATCAGCTCCATGTCCATACGTTCCAGCCAACCCTCGGGGTCGTTGCGCTCCAGCGCCCAGAGCATGATGTCGAAACTCTCGTCGATTACGGTATCGCCGTCCACCAGAACCGGAACCGTCCCTTTGGGCGAGGCGGCCAGCAACTCGGGTGCCTTGTCCCGCAACACGATTTCGCGCAATTCCACCTGCTGGCCACTGACAAGCAGCGCCAGACGCGCGCGCATGGCATAGGGGCAGCGGCGAAAGGAATAGAGAACCGGTTTCATGCCTTGCAGATAGGCCGGAAGGCGCGCAATGGCAAGAACCGGTGCAAAACCATCGACAGCAGGGCTTGCGGACCGTAAAACTGGCAGAAACACCAGAGGGGATCCGGAATTGGCCGAATTCAGCGAAAGAAACCTGCGCGATGCCATGGGGCGCTTTGCAACCGGCGTGACCATCGTTACGACGATGACGCCCGAGGGACCGTTGGGCATGACAGTGAACAGCTTCGCCTCGGTCTCGTTGGACCCGCCGCTGGTTTTGTGGTCTCCGGCACGCAAGTCCGCCCGTTTTCCGGCCTTCGAGGCCGCGAGCCATTTTGCGGTGCATGTGCTGGCCCGCGACCAGCAGCATCTGGCAGAGGCCTTCGCCCAGTCGGGCAACGAGCCGTTTTCGGCGTTGGAATACACCCGCGGGGCAGGGGATTCGCCGTTGTTTTCGGGCTGTGCCGCGCGGTTCGAGTGTTGCCATTCCGCCGGTCATGACGGCGGTGACCACCTGATCGTGGTCGGCGAGGTGTTGCGGCTGGAACGGGCGGATGTGGAGCCGCTACTGTATTACAAAGGCGGATTCGCGACCATATCTGAGGGGCGGGAGGATGGGTGACTATATTTCCAAGAGATTGAAATCATTTGGCTATGCCCTGAACGGGTTAGGGCATATGCTCAGGACCCAGCCCAATGCGCGCATCCATCTGGCGGCAACCGTTGTCGCGGTTCTGGCCGGTCTGTATTTCGATATCGTCGGTTTCGAGTGGCTGTGGCTGGCGCTGGCGATCACGTTGGTCTGGGCGCTGGAGATGGTCAATACCGCGATCGAGCATCTGAGCGACCTGCTGTCCCCCGAACATTCCGAGTCGGTGAAATTCGCCAAGGACATCGCGGCGGGCGCCGTCCTGCTGGCAGCCATCCTTGCGATAATCATTGCCGGTGTCGTCTTTTTGCCGAAGATAGCTGCCCTGTTTTAACCGCCGTGAACCTTGCGACGCCGCCCCCCTTGCGATAGGAGGTCAGCAACGACGTTCAACAAGGCAAGCCCATGGCTAAAGTGAAGAAAAAAAAGGTTTCGCGACCCAAGGCGATGAACCCGCGCGGGTTTCGCGACTACTTCGGTGTCGAGGTCGGCGAGCGGAACGGGATGCTCGCCAAGATCACCGATGTATACCGGATGCACGGTTTCGATCCACTGGAAACGCCCGCTGTGGAAACTGTCGAGGCGCTCGGAAAATTCCTGCCCGATGTAGATCGCCCAAACGAGGGGGTGTTTGCCTGGCAGGACGAGGACGACACCTGGATGGCACTGCGCTATGACCTGACCGCTCCGCTGGCACGGGTCTATGCCCAGTTCCGGAATGATCTGCCGACGCCCTATCGCCGCTATGCTGTCGGGCCTGTCTGGCGGAACGAGAAGCCCGGACCGGGGCGCTATCGCCAGTTCTACCAATGCGATGCGGATACGGTCGGCACGCCGACTGTTGCAGCGGATGCGGAGATTTGCGGGATGCTTTCCGACACGCTGGAGGCGGTTGGAATCCCCCGTGGGGACTACATTGTGCGGGTCAACAACCGCAAGGTTCTGAACGGAGTGCTGGAAGTGGCCGGCCTCCTGGATATGTCTGATTTGTCCAGGTTCGAGGCCGAACGCGGCATTGTTTTGCGCGCAATAGACAAGTTGGACCGACTGGGACCGGATGGTGTGCGGGCGCTTCTGGGGGCAGGCCGCAAGGACGAGAGCGGGGATTTCACCGGTGGTGCCAACCTTTCGGACGAGCAGGCCGATATTGTCATGGGTTTCATGGATGCGCGCCGCGATGATGGTGCTGCCACCTGTGCCCGCCTGCGGGAACTGGTTGGCGGATCGCAGACAGGGCTTGCCGGTGTGCAGGAACTGGAAACGATTGCCGAACTGACCGGATCGCAGGGATACGGACCGGACCGGTTGCTGATCGACCCGTCAGTGGTGCGCGGACTGGGCTACTACACCGGACCGGTTTACGAGGCGGAGCTGACCTTCGATATTCTCGATGACAAGGGGCGCAAGCGCCAGTTCGGCTCGGTGGCCGGTGGTGGGCGCTACGATGATCTGGTCAAACGCTTTACGGGGCAGGAGGTGCCTGCAACGGGTGTTTCCATAGGCGTTGACCGTCTGCTTGCCGCGTTGCGGGAAAAAGGCCGGATGGACAGCCGCAGCCACGGGCCGGTGATCGTAACCGTAATGGACCGGGACCGGATGGCCGATTACCAAACCATGGTGGCCGAATTGCGCAACGCCGGTATTCGGGCCGAGGTGTATCTGGGCAACCCGAAAAACTTCGGTAACCAGTTGAAATACGCCGATGCCCGCAACAGCCCGGTTGCGGTGATCGAGGGCGGGAACGAGAAAGCGGCGGGCGTTGTGCAGATCAAGGATCTGGCGCTCGGCAAGGCGCTGGCGGCGAATATCTCCACGAACGAGGAATGGAAGGCGCAGCCGGCACAGATGGAAATTCCGCGCGGCGACCTTGTCTCCGAAGTGCGGAAAATGATTGCGCGGGGGCGCGAGGGCTGATGCTCGCGGCGGCGAAATCTCCGTTGCAGGCGGAAACCGACCGGATTCTGGCCCGCTTTGTCGAGGCGGGGGCGGCGCTCGTGGAGACCGAGGCTCTGCAACCGGCCGAAACCCTGCTTGACCTTTATGGCGAGGACATTCGGGCGCGTGCCTATGTGACCAATGATCCGCTGCGGGGCGAGTTGATGCTGCGGCCGGATTTTACGGTGCCGGTGGTGCAGATGCACATGCGCGGGGGGGCGGATGTGGCGCGGTATACTTATAGCGGGCCGGTCTGGCGCAAGCAGGAGGCCGGTGGCGACCGGAAATCGGAGTATCTGCAAACCGGATACGAGGTTTTCGGCGGTTCCGATCCGGCAAAGGCCGACGCCGAGGTTTTCAGCGTGTTGTCAGGGGCGTTGCAAGGCGTGTCGGTGCAGCCCGTCATCGGTGATATCAGCCTGATTTTCGCCGCCATTGACGCGCTTGACACCAACGCGCGGCGCAAGGCGGCGTTGCGGCGGCATGTCTGGCGTCCGGCGCGGTTCAGGCGGTTGCTGGAACGTTATTCCTCGCCGCAGGCGGCGAGCGGGGAACGTAAAAATCTCCTTCTGGCCGCAAAATCGGGTAATGTTGAAAAACTGGTGAATAAAGCCGGAAAAACGATAGGTATTCGTTCGGTTGATGATATTATCGAGCGGGCCGATGTGCTGTTGAGCGAGGCGGAAACGGCGGTTATTTCCGACAATGATGTCAAAATGATCTCGCGGATACTCGATCTGGAATGCACGATGGAAACGGCCGCTGAAAAACTGCGCGAGGTTGCTCCCGCGCTCGATTCCACAGCCGAACGACTGGCCGTGCGGGCCGATGCGCTGGCGGCACAGGGGGTTGATATTTCGGAGCTGCGGTTTGTGGCCGCTTACGGGCGCACGACGCTGGAATATTATGACGGGTTTGTCTTCGGGTTTCATGCGGATGATCCTCGTCTGCCACAAGTGGCACAAGGCGGGCGCTATGATGCCATGACCCGTGTGCTTGGCGATGGAAAACCGGTATCCGCGGTCGGGGGAATTATCCGCCCCGAAACATTGCTGGCGTTGAAGGAGGGAACGGCATGAGTGCTTTGAAGCTTGGCCTGCCTTCCAAGGGGCGATTGCAGGATCTGACGATCGACTGGTTTGCCGGGCGCGGAATTTCGGTAACGCGCACGGGATCGGGGCGCGAATACGCCGGACAGGTGAGCGGTGTCGACAATGTGGAACTGGTGTTGCTCTCGGCCGGTGAAATTCCGCGGGAACTGGCAGCGGGGCGTATCCATCTGGGCGTGACCGGTCAGGATCTTGTGCATGAAAAAATACCGGACTGGCCGTCGCGGATTGTCGAAATCCTGCCGATGGGTTTCGGTTTTGCCGACCTGATCCTCGCAGTGCCGTCCGTCTGGGTGGATGTGGAAAGCCTCGACGATTTCGACGCGGTTTGCGCGGCGTTTCGGGCGAAATACGGTTTCCGGCTGCGGATCGCCACGAAATACCACAACCTGACGCGCGAGTTTTTGCGGGCGCATGATGTGGCCGATTACCAGTTGGTGGATAGCCAGGGCGCGACAGAGGGAACGGTGAAAAACCTTACGGCCGAGGCTATTGCGGATATTACCTCGTCCGGCGCGACGCTGGAGGCGAACCACCTGAAGATCTTGCCGGACGGTTTGATCCTGAAATCGCAGGCGACGCTGTTTGGCGCGAAAACTGCCGACTGGAGCGGGGCTGCGGCTAGCGCCCTGCGTCAGATGCAGGAGCGTATGGGCACCGATATGTCAGGGCTACTTGACGGTTAGGATTTCGTCGAGCGGCTTTTTCATTTTCGCGACTGACGGGATGGTGGCGTCTTCGGACGGATGTCCGACGGCAAGGATCATCACCGGTTTTTCGGAGGCCGGACGCCCCAGCAACCCGTTCAGAAATTTCATCGGATTGGGGGTGTGGGTCAGGCACACCAGCCCGGCATCATGCAGGGCGGTAATCAGGAAACCTGTCGCGATTCCAACGCTTTCCGGGACGTAGTAGTTTTTGTAGCGTGTGCCGTCGTCGAACTCCCCATAGCGCTGTGCGAAGACCACAATCAGCCACGGCGCGGTTGTCAGATGAGGCTTTTCAACGCCGGTGCCGAGCGGCTCCAGCGCCTTGATCCATTCGTCACCGCCACCACCGGCATAGAATTTTTCTTCCTCGATTTCGGCAGCCTTGCGGATTTCGGCCTTGGCAGCGGGATCGCGCACGGCCACGAAATGCCAGGGCTGGTGGTTCGCACCGCTAGGCGCGGTGCCAGCGGTGGCGATGCAGTTGCGGATGACGGCCTCGTCCACCGGCTGGTCTGTGAAATCGCGCACCGAATGGCGCCGGCGCATTTTCGCCAGAAATGCGGTCGAGGCCGCCAACCGTTCCTCGTCCGACATTTCAGCGCGGTCGGGCAGGGGGATCGGCTCGAAACTCAGTTTTTCCTTGGCGAACATGGGGCCTCCTGCGGGTCAGGTGAAGGCGTCCGGCCTGGCTTCGCGGGCCATGTGGTCTAGAACGGCATTGACAAATTTTGCCTCGCGGCCTTCGGGAAAGAAAGCCTTGGCGACATCGACGAATTCGCTGATCACGACCTTTGGCGGCGTGTCCTGCGTCAACAATTCGGCCCCCGCGGCGCGGAACAGGGCGCGGATGGTCGGGTCGATGCGGTCGATCGGCCATTTGGCAACCAGTGCGCGGTCGGTCATCTGGTCGATTTTCGCCTGATGGTTAACCGCCTCGTGCAGCAGGGCGCGGAACAGGTCGATGTTGCCCTCGGCATAGGTGTCGCCGTCGATTTCGGCACCCAGGCGGTGGGTTTCGAATTCCGCCTGCACGTCCTCCAGCGCGTCACCGGAAGCCTCCATCTGGAATAGGGCCTGCACCGCGAACAGGCGGGCGGCGGATTTCATCTGGCGTTTGTCGTTCCGGCCGGATCTGGCGGCATTCGGCATCAGGCTTGTCCTTTGTTTTTATCGGATTTTCCGGCAATCAGAATATGCTCGGAAGAGGGCCCAATACGGCGCGGGCAAGACTTTGTAAAGCCTCGTTTCAGGGCGATCAGATGCATGGCCGCTTCGGCTGCTCCCCCGCCCTTGTTCTGGCCCGTATGATCGGCGCGAACCTCGGCCTGCGCGCGGTTTTCGACGGTTAGGATACCGTTGCCGATGCAGATGCCTTCCAGCCCCAGAAGCATAAGCGCGCGCGAAGAATCGTTGCAAACCGTGTCGTAATGTGTGGTCTCGCCACGGATAACACAGCCGAGCGCGACATAGCCGTCATAGACCCGCTTGGCGCTGGCCAGCCGGATGGCTGTGGGGATTTCCAGTGCCCCGGGAACCTCGATCACATGCTGGGTGGCACGGGCCTTGGCGATGGCGGCTTTGGCGCCCGCCACCAGTTCGTCGGCGATGTCCTTGTAATAGGGCGCAACCACGATCAGCAGGCGGGTCGTGGTGTCGAACTTCGGCGCGGGCAGGGTGTAATGTGTTTCAGAATCAGCCATTCAACTATCCTTTCCAAGCGGACGGGTGCCGGTGATCGACAGGCCGTAGCCCTCAAGCCCCACCAGTTTCGGCGCGGGAGAGTTGGTCAGAAGCTCCATTTCGGAAATCCCCAGTGCCCCGAGAATTTGCGCGCCCAGACCGTATTGCCGCAGCGTTTGCGAGCCGTCGGCGTGATCCATTTTCATATTGGTATCGCGCAGCAGAACCACCGCGCCGCGGCCTTCTTCGGCAATGATTTTCATGGCATCAGGGACCTGATGCGCCCGCCCCGGGGTCAGGGCCAGCAGGTCCTCCAGCGGGTTGATGCAGTGCATCCGGACCAGCACGGGACCGCCTTCGGAAATGTCGCCCTTGGTCAGCACGATGTGCTCGGCACCATGGGTTTCATCGGTGAAAATGCGCAGCATCCACTCGCCACCGTATTCGGAAGTGACCGAGCGCACATCGCTTTCGCGCACCAGATTGTCATGGCGGCGGCGATAGGCGATCAGGTCGGAAATCGTGCCGATCTTCAGCCCGTGCTTTTCGGCAAAACCGATCAGGTCCGGCAGGCGCGCCATGGTGCCGTCGTCGTTCATGATCTCGCAAATCACGCCGGAGGGGTTCAGTCCGGCAAGGCGCGAAATATCGGTTGCGGCCTCGGTATGGCCTGCGCGCACCAGCACACCGCCTTGCCGCGCGCGCAGCGGGAACACATGCCCCGGTGTGGCGATATCGTGGGGACGGACCTGCGGGTTGATGGCAACGGCCACCGTGCGGGCGCGGTCATGTGCGGAAATGCCGGTGGTCACGCCTTCGCGCGCTTCGATAGAGACCGTGAACGGGGTTTCGTGGCGCGAGGCATTGGTGGTGGTCATCATCGGCACGCCGAGTTTTTCCACCTGCTCGCCAGTCATGGTCAGGCAGATCAGCCCGCGTCCGTGCGTGGCCATGAAGTTGATGGCGTCGGGGGTGGCCATCTGTGCGGGGATGACCAGATCGCCCTCGTTCTCGCGGTCCTCGTGATCCACAAGGATGAACATGCGGCCGTTGCGGGCGTCCTCGATGATGTCCTCGATCGGGGAGATTTTTGCGGAATAATCCATTACTGCATCTCGTTCAGGCGCGCGACGTAACGCGCGAGGGTATCTATTTCCAGATTGACCATATCGCCGACCTGCGCATCGCCCCAGATGGTATGCGTCTTGGTGTGCGGAATGAAATTGATGCCGAAGTTGCAGCCGTCCACCGCATTGACCGTCAGCGAGGTGCCATTGAGCGCGACCGAGCCTTTCGGGGCAATGAATTTCGCCAGCTCTTTCGGGGCTGACAGGGTTACGCGGGTGCTGTCGCCCTCGTCCTCCATGGCGATGATTTCGGCCAGACCGTCCACATGGCCCGACACGATATGTCCGCCCAGTTCGTCGCCAAGCCGCAATGCGCGTTCAAGGTTCAGGCGCTTGCCGGACTTCCAGCCGCCCAGATTGGTTTTCGACAGGGTTTCGGCGGAAATATCCACGTCGAACCAGTCGGCACCCTTGTCGATCACCGTTAGACAAACCCCGTCGCAGGCGATCGAGGCTCCAAGGTCCACGCCCGCCATGTCGTAGCCGCACGAGATACGGGCACGCATGTCGCCCCGTTCCTCGGTCTGTTCCACTTTGCCGATGTCGCTGACGATGCCGGTAAACATGACGCTGTCCTTTGTTGTGCTGTTGTCGGGATACCGTGCCGCGCGCGCGGGGGCAAGAGGGCGCGGCGGCATTGCCCGAATCCTCGTGCTCGCGTATCAAGGCACATTCGTTCGTATCAGCATTGGCCGGCCGCATTTGACCCAGACGCGCAAATTCCTGTTCCTGCAAGGCCCGCACGGCCCGTTTTTCCGCCAGCTCGGATACAAGCTGCAAGCGACAGGCGCCAGGGTGGAGCGGGTCGGGTTTACCTTCGGTGACCGGGTTTTCTGGTCCCGTGCCCTGCCGTTCACCCCCTATCGGGGCAGGCCGGAGGACTGGGAAAACTGGCTGGAGGCCTATCTGGAGCGGAACGGGACCACCGACATCATCCTGTATGGCGACAGCCGCCCGCTGCACAAAACCGCCCGGGAGGTTGCGGCGCGGCGCGGCATCACGGTGCATTGTTTCGAGGAAGGCTACCTGCGCCCCTATTGGGCGACCTACGAGCGTGGCGGTGTGAACGGCAATTCCCGCCTGCTGGAACTAGGTGTCGAGGCCATGCAGCGGGCCGTGGCGACGCACCCTGTCGATTTGCCGGAGGTTCCCGTGCAATGGGGGGCGATCTGGCATCACGCTTTTTACGGGTTCCTGTATCACCTGATGGTCAGCGTGCCGGTGCCGGCCTATCGCAACTATCGCCCTCACCGCGAGGTGACAGTGCTGCACGAGCTGCTGCTCTATATCCGCCGTCTGGCTATCATGCCGGTTCAGGGCATCCAGCGCCGCGTACGGACACGGCGTCTGCTGCGCAGCGGGGCGATCTATCATCTGGTGCTGTTGCAGCTTTCGCATGATGCCTCCTTGCGCAGCCATTCGGATTTCGGCTCGGTTGGCGAGTTCATCGATATGGTGATCGCCGGATTTGCCAGAGGCGCCCCCGCCCACCACATCCTTGCCTTCAAGGCGCACCCGTTCGAGGATTACCGCGAACCCTTGCCCGCGCTGGTGCGCAAGGCCGCGGCACGGCATGGGGTGTCGATGCGGGTGCGTTATATTCCGGGCGGCAAGCTCGGCCCGCTGCTCGACGGGGCCAATAGTGTGGTGACGGTAAATTCCACCGCCGCACAACAGGCGCTGTGGCGCGGGCTGCCGGTGCGGGCTTTCGGGCGCTCGGTTTTTGCCAAACCGGAACTGGTGTCGGCCCAGCCGCTGCCCGCATTCTTTGCCGCGCCCGATGCGCCGGCGGGCGAAGCCTATCGCGCTTACCGCCAGTTTCTGCTGGAAACCTCGCAGATCGCCGGTGGCTATTATACACAGAGGGGGCGATCGGAACTGTTGCGCCGTGTGGTCGATCTGGTCCTGTCGCCCGATGACCCCTATGCGCGGATATTGCATCCGGCCCGGGGGGACGGTGGCGTTGTGCCGTTTCCTGCCGTGCGGCAATAAAGTCTGGTTTAGGTTCGGGGTCTGGAGTAGTTTGCACATTCGATACAGGTGGAATCACCTTCATGCCATTAGGGCAACGGGTATTTTGATGCGCAACACATTGGCCAGATCAGGCAGAATCGCCGTGCTCCTGATAGCGGGGCTTGTGCTGTCTGCTTGCGGGTTGCCGCGCTCCGGCCCGACCGAGGGCGAAATCCGTGCCAGTTCGGTGGAAAACGGCGGGGATGTGTATATCGTCGATGTGACCAATGAAATCGCGGCCGCCACAGCGCGCAGCCAGGCGCTCGGCTTCAGTCGGGAGTTCCTGAGCGCCGGTGCCGTTTCGGTCGACCGTATCAACAAGGGCGATGTGCTGGCGATCACCGTCTGGGAAAACGTCGACAACGGAATTTTTGCGGTCAACGGCTCGAAGGTGACACCGTTGGAAGGCATTCAGGTCGACCAGCTCGGCAATATTTTCGTCCCCTATGCCGGCACCATCCGCGCCTCGGGCCGCACGCCCGAGGAATTGCGCGTCAAGCTGACCGAGATCCTGTCCGCCCAGACACCCGACCCGCAGATCGAGGTCCGCCGCGAGGCCGGAAACGGCGCAACAGTCAGCATCCTTGGCGGCGTCGGTGTGCAGGGCATTTTTCCGATCGAGGCTACGACGAAACGTCTGACGGGTATGCTGGCCGCGGCCGGTGGCACGTCGCTGGACCCGAAGGTGGTGAAGATTACCGTGCGGCGGGGAAACAAATCCGGCTCGATCTGGATGCAGGATCTGTTCGACAATCCGGTCAACGACATTCCGCTCCGCGCCGGAGACCAGATCATTCTGGAGAGGGACGAACGCTATTTTGTGGCCCTCGGCACCACCAGCCAGCGCCGCGTGCAGTTTGAAACCAAGAACCCGAGCGTGATCGAGGCGCTGGCCTCGCTCGGCGGGTTGCGCAGTTTCACATCGAACCCGAAGGGTATTTTCATCTTCCGCATCGAACCGCCCGAGATCGCCAACCGCGTTCTGGGCCGCACCGATATCACCACGCCGCAGAAATTCGCCTATGTTGTCGATCTGACACAGGAGTCCGGCATATTTATTGCCCAGAACTTCCTGATCCGCAACGAGGATACACTCTATACGACCGAGGCCCCCTATGTCGCCTGGCGCAATATCCTCAATGTGGTAATCGGCTCGCTGAACACCTTCTCGGCACTCGATAATGCTCTGACGACTGCGGCCGGAGTCTTTGAGTAGGCAAGGCCGAAAGCTCTGTGTCAGCCCGTCCCGCGGCCTGCTTTTCCGGCCCTCGCTGCGGCGGATGGTGTGCGCCGCCGGGTATCGCTGCCTTCCGTCATGGTTCGGACGTTTCGGCTTGCCGGTTGCTGTCTGGGGGCGGCTGCCTGCCTCGCGGCGGGCACTGGATCGTTCCGATGGGCCAGTCATCACCTTCGAGGATGCTTTTCTGCGTTCCGTCCTGCCCGGCCCTGCCACGCCGCCGCTGGGGTTGACGATTGACGACCTCGGGGTGCATTTCGATCCGCAAACCCCGTCGCGGCTGGAAACCATTTTGCTGTCGGCGTCTCTTGACGATCCCGACCTGTTGCGTCGGGCCGCCGGGGGGCGCGCGTTTCTGCGCCACTATGGCCTGTCGAAATACAACCCCGTGCCGCGTGGATACGGCCCGCCGCCTCGGGGTGGCTATGTTCTGGTCATTGATCAGGTTGCCGGTGACGCCGCCATTTGCGGAACCGGTGAAAACGTCTTTGCCGAAATGCTGGCCGCAGCCAAAGCCGAGAACCCTGACCGGCGAATCCTGCTCCGCACCCATCCCGCCGTGAGCCACCGCAAGGGAAAGGCAGGGCATTTCACACCCGCGGATACCGGCGGAAACGTCGCGTTGCTGACCGGTCCGTTCAACCCTGTCGATCTGCTCGAAGGCGCACACAGGGTTTACTGCGTCTCCTCGCAAATGGGGTTCGAGGCGATAGCGCATGGCCACCGGCCGGTGGTATTCGGCTCGCCCTTCTATGCCGGTTGGGGGTTGAGCGACGACCGTAACCTGCAGCCCGTCGCCCGCGCCCGTCGCTCACGGGTGCTGGACGCCGATCAACTGTTCGCGGCGGCAATGCTGGAATTTCCGTTCTGGTTCGACCGGACGTCGGGGCAGGTCTGCCGTTTCGAGGATGCCGCACGCCAGTTGCTGGCCGAGGCCCGCCATCGCTGGGACGGCCTGAAACCGGCGTATATGCTGGGTATGCAAGTGTGGAAACGCGGCACGACCGGCCGCTTTCTGAACGGGGCGGGGCACGCGCCGAAGTTCGTGAATTCGGCTGACGAATCTTGTGCCGGCGCGAAATCCGTGACCGGTCAGGTGGTTGTCTGGGCCGGTCGCGAACCGCCATCACTGGCTGAAAAATGCACCGGCGCGGGCGTTCCGCTGATCCGTATGGAGGACGGTTTTTTACGCTCCACCGGTCTCGGTGCCGAACTGGCTCCGGCGCTGTCGCTGGTGCTGGACGATCTGGGCATTTACTATGATCCGCATCGCGAGAGCCGCCTGGAAACCCTGATCGCGGCCAGCACGACCCTGCCGGCGTTCGCCATCCGCCGCGCCGGGGAACTGCGCAGGCGCATTCTCGAAACCGGTGTGACCAAATACAATCTAGCAGCCGGGCCACCGCCTGACTTGCCGGCGGATCGCCAAATAATTCTCGTCCCCGGTCAGGTAGCGGATGATGCCTCTATCCGCACAGGAACCTGCAAGGTGGAGACCAACCTCGACCTGCTCCGCACCGTGCGCGCAGCACATCCCGATGCGTTTCTTGTTTACAAGCCGCATCCCGATGTGCAGGCCGGATTGCGCAAGGGGGCGTTGGGGGACGAGGCATTGCGCTACTGCGACATGGTTTCAACCCACGATACCGTCGCCTTGCTGGATGCCTGCGATACGGTCGCCACCATGACCTCGCTGCTCGGTTTCGAGGCGCTGCTGCGCGGCAAGCGGGTGATCTGTTACGGCACGCCGTTCTATGCCGGCTGGGGGCTGACCGAAGACCATGGGCCGGAATGTCCCCGCCGTCATGAAAAGGTATCGCTCGACGGGCTGGTCCATGCGGCGCTCGTCGATTATCCGCGCTACATCGATCCCGTCAGCGGGCTGCCCTGCACACCGGAACGGGTCGTCGAGCGCCTTGCCTGTGGTGAAACCGGCAAGCCGGTGCGCCTGCGCCTGCTGGCCAAGCTGCAAGGGTGGTTTGCCGGATACGCCTTTATCTGGCGTCGGGGGTCCAGACGCTCATGACATCGGCGCCGATGCGGCTCTGCCTTTCCAGCCGGAAACGGGGTGCATCGGCCAGCCGTTCGATGCCCAAAGGCCCGAAAACATTCCAGCCCTCGTTGCCCAGCAACATACCGGCGGAAAACAGCACCAGCCGGTCCACCACATCGGCCGCCACCAGCGAGGCCGCCAGCCGTCCGCCGCCCTCGCACAGCACCCGCGTCAATCCGGCATCGGCCAGCACCCGCGCCACATCCGCGATGTCCAGTTCGCCGCTTTCGGTATGCGCCACTTCGAACAGCCGCGCGCCGACGTCCTTCCAGGCCTCGATCCGCGCCTTGTCCAGTCCGGCGCGATGGCAAATCCACAAGGGCGTTTCGGCGGCGGTTTTCGCCAGTCGCGACATCAGCGACAACGACAAGCCGCCATCCAGCACCACCCGCACCGGATTGTCCGCCACCAGCCCCAGATCGCGCACATCCAGCAACGGATCATCTGCCCGCGCCGTGCCCGCACCGATCATTACCGCATCGTGGGTGGCGCGCATCAGATGCACCCGCCGTCGCGCCTCGGGGCCGGTGATCCAGCGGCTCTCGCCGGACGAGGTGGCAATATTCCCGTCCAGCGTTGCTGCCATTTTTAACGTGAACATCGGGCGGCCAATTGTCCGGTTCAGCAGAAAACCGGCGTTCAGGTTACTGGCCGCGTCGTGCAACACATCCTCGACCACCTCGATCCCCGCCGCGCGCAGGATCGAGAAACCCTTGCCCGAAACCCGCCCGTCAGGGTCCTCCAGCGCGCAAACCACCCGCTTCACTCCCGCCGCCACCAGCGCCTCGGCACAGGGCGGGGTCTTGCCGTGATGCGCGCACGGCTCCAGCGAGACATAGGCCGTCGCCCCGCGCGCCGCCGTGCCGGCCTGTTGCAACGCCACGACCTCCGCATGGGGCCGCCCGCCGCGTTGCGTCCAGCCGCGCCCGACCACCACGCCGTCGCGCACGATCACGCAGCCGACTGCCGGATTGGGCCAGACGTGCCCCAATCCGCGCGAAGCCAGCCCGAGGGCCATCCGCATCCAGCGTTCGTCGGTGTCCTGTGACATGGCTATTCGTCGTCGCTGGGCGGGCGCAGCTCCTGCACGAATTCCTCGAAATCATCCGCTGCCTGGAAATTCTTGTAAACCGAGGCAAAACGCACATAGGCGACCGTATCGATCCGCGCCAGCGTCTCCATCACGATCTGCCCGATGGTGTCCGAGGGGATATCCGTTTCGCCCATGCTTTCCAGCCGCCGCACAATGCCCGAGATCATCTGGTCGATCCGGTCCGGTTCGATCGGGCGTTTCTGCATGGAAATACGGATAGAGCGGTCCAGCTTGTCGCGATCGAAATCCTCGCGCCGCCCGTTGCGTTTCACCACTGTCAGGTCACGCAACTGCACCCGCTCGTAGGTGGTAAACCGCCCCGCACAGGCCGGACAGGCCCGCCGCCGCCGGATCGCCGCGTGATCCTCGGCCGGACGGGAATCCTTTACCTGAGTATCCAGATTTCCACAAAAGGGACACCGCATATCAAACCTCGTTTTTCGCTGCTCTTGGTTTTGCGAATCACTATAGGCAGGGATCAAGGGTTTGGGTAGGGGGTTTGTATAACCGCAAAATGCTGGGGCTCACCCCAGATACGCCACCACCTGCCGCCGGTGCGGGGCGTCGCGATGCTCGAACAGGTAAATCCCCTGCCATGTTCCCAGCGATAGCCGCCCGTCCTGCACCGGAATGTTCAGCGAGACGGGCAGCATCGCCGCCTTGATATGTGCCGGCATGTCGTCCGGCCCCTCATAGGTGTGGGTCAGATAGGCCATCGACGGATCGGTTGTCGGCGGCACCAGCCGGTGAAAGAAATTCTGCAGATCGCGCTGCACCTCGGGGTCGGCGTTTTCCTGCACAAGCAACGATGCCGAGGTATGCTGCACAAACAGCGTCAGCAAGCCCGAACCACTGACCCAGTCGCGCACCTCGCGCGTGAACTCGTAAAGGCCGGGGCCGGAGGTCTGGATGGTAAAGGTGGTTTGCATATTCCCACCTGATGCCTACTGGTCCAGAAAGGACCTTAACTTCCGGCTCCGGCTCGGGTGTTTCAGCTTGCGCAGGGCCTTCGCCTCGATCTGGCGGATACGCTCGCGGGTCACGCTGAACTGCTGCCCGACTTCCTCGAGCGTGTGGTCC
>JALSHL010000148.1 GCA_026982255.1 Paracoccaceae bacterium
CCACCGCCGCGCCGCGGTCCAGATGCTCGCCATGCGCGCCCCAGGCTGCCACCACCTCGTCAGCCCAGCCCACACCCTCGCGGATCGCCGCATCGTTGAGCGGCCCGACCGGATCGGCCTCGGCCCGCATCACCTTCGGGTCTGTGGCGCGATAGGCGAAAATATTGCACACCCGGAACGCCCCGAAGCCCAGCGCACGGGCGCGGCGCTCGCAACGTTCCACAGTAGGGTCGTTCTGCACCTCGGTCGCGGTGGACGGGTTCAGCATCACAAACAGCACCCTGCGCCCGTTTTCATCCCAGACCCGCGTCAGATCATAGCGGTATTTCTCGCAATCCGAGTAATTCGCCACCGACGGCGCATCGCCCTTGGTATGGGTGCGCGTAATCATGCCCCGCCCGCAAACAACGCCCACAAGCCCCAGCCGACCAGCACGATCCCCGACACCAGATCAAGGTGCTTTGTGGCATCCGCCGACAGCCGTTTTCCGATGCTTCTGGTGAGTGTTACCAGTATCAGCCACCACAACGCCGATCCCGCAAACACCCCCGCCACCAGATAGAACGCCCCGCCGCTGTCGCCTGCCGAAAGCCCCGCAATCAGCCCGGCAAAGGCCAGAATGGTCATCGGGTTGCTCAGCGTCAGCGCATAGGTTCCGGCAAACGCCCCGACCAGCCCCTTGCCGCTATCCTCCGGCTGCACATCCCGATGGGTGGCGAAAAAATTGCGCAGGGACATCAGCCCGAGCAGCAAAATCAGAATCCCGCCCGCTATCCTGAGCGGACTGGCATAGGACACCAGCACCCCCGTCGCCACCAGCCCCAGCGCCGCCACCAGACCATAGGTCGCATCCGCCGTCGCCGCCCCCAATCCGGTAAACAGCCCCGCCAGCACCCCGCGTTTCAGCGTGCGATGGATACACAAGATCGCAATCGGCCCGACAGGCGCCGCCACGGCAAGGCCAACGAAAATTCCGGCAATGAAGGTTTCCATAGACCTACCCCAGTACAAAAACCCGATTGGGATGCAATTCGCCCGCCTTGTAAACCCCGATCGCCACCGGCACCCCGTCGAGCGAGGCCCAGCATTCCTCGCCATATTCCACGTCCGAGGCGATCACCATCCCCGGATTGCCGTTGCGCAGCCGCGCCGCGCCCTCGGGCGTGCAGTGCAGTTCCTCCAGATCGTTCAACCCCGCCTCCAGCGGCAACAGGAATTCGTCCAGCGCACGATCCTTGGCCATTTCGCCCAGCTTTTCGAAGGGGATCGAATCCTCGATCTCGAAGGGTCCGGCCCAGACGCGGCGCAACTGCACCACATGGCCGTAACAGCCCAGCACCTGCCCCAGATCGCGCGCGATGGACCGCACATAGCCGCCCTTGCCGCAAACCATCTCCAATACCGCATGATCGGCGTCGGGCATATCGACAAGTTCCAGCGATTCCACGAACAACGGCCGCGCCGCCAGCTCCATCTCCTCGCCGTCACGGGCGCGTTTATAGGCCCGCTCGCCGTCCACCTTCACGGCGGAATACTGCGGCGGCACCTGCATGATATCGCCGGTAAACGCCGGAAGTGCCGCGCGGATATCCTCTGCCGACGGGCGCAGGTCGCTCTCGGCAATCACCTCGCCCTCGGCATCGTCGGTATTCGTCGCCTGCCCCAGCCGCACGGTAAAACGATAGGCCTTCATCGAATCCGTCACATAGGGCACGGTCTTGGTCGCTTCGCCAAAGGCAATCGCCAGCACGCCCGTCGCCTCGGGGTCCAGCGTGCCCGCATGGCCCGCCTTTTGCGCGTCGAACGCCCATTTCGCCTTGTTGACCACCGCGCTCGATGTCATGCCCTGCGGCTTGTCGATCACCAGCCAGCCATGCACGGGGCGGCCCTTTTTACGTCTTGCCATGATAATCCTGTAGCTCCGGCGGCACGCCATTCTCGGCCCAGCCGCGTTTGACCTGCTCATACAACGCCTCGTCGGCGCCATAAAGGGCGGAAATGCGCTGGCGGATAGCCGGAGTCAGGATATTTTCCACCGGAAACGGTCGCGAGGCGGCGTTGTTCTCCGGCACCATGGCCATAGCCTGTTCCAGCCCCTCGACCCTGTCGCCCGCAATCTGCAGCAACTGCGGCTCCAGTTCCTCCAGCAACAGCGGCACCAGCCCGAAACCGGCCACCCGTTTCACGGTTTCCGCCTGCGGTCGCCAGTGCGGGTTCAGATCCGCCAGCGGCTGCGTTCCGAACTTCCGCTCCAGATAGCCCAGCAAGGCCATGACATTGATCCGGTGCTTGCCCAGCGTATCCGCATGGACATCGAAGGCCCGCCGCTCCGCCAGCCGCCGCGTGATCCACGCGAAACTCTGCGGTCCCTGTCCGAATACCTTGTCGAAATAGAGCGAGAAAAACCGCTCCACCGGATCGCGCACCACGAAAAACTTCACCGCATCCGGCGCGTCGCCGGGACCAAGCCCGACCCGCGATACCACCCCGTCCGCATGGATGCGCTGCGGTTCCGGGTAGGGTTCCCCGTGTTCCAGAATATAGAACAGGTTTTTCAGCCATGTGCAGCCGACCTTCGGCGTCGTCACACAATACAGCGGCAACCCGCCGGCAACCATCATCCGCAGCTTTCCGGCGCCGCCGGCCCGCGCCCAGCGCATTTTCGCCCGCTCGTAAAGCCGCCGGTCGCTGGCATAGACCGCATCGACCTTTTCACGCAGCCCCGCATCGACCACCGCCGCCTTGTCCACCGGCGCATGGCTGGTATTGCGCGCCTGCACCGCCGCCATGGCCTCGCGGATATCGGGCAGAACCTCCTCCAGCAGCATCGGCAGTTGCCAGTCCAGCCCGTCCAGCGTCAGCAGTTCCAGATCGAGGCTCTCGACCCGCTTCAACCGCCGCGCCTGCCGCCGCCAGTGGAAATTCACCGGCTGATCGGTGTTTCCGGCCAGATTATCGGCAATCCAGTCGATCAGCAGATAACAGTTGCGCCGGTGTCCCTCCACATCCAGATCATAGGATAAATCCAGCCCGGCAGTTTCGGCAAAATATT
>JALSHL010000149.1 GCA_026982255.1 Paracoccaceae bacterium
CCCCGTCGGCACCTGCCGCATGGGGGGTGACGATATGGCCGTGGTCGATCCCGAATTGCGGGTGCACGGCGTGGCAGGCCTGCGCGTCATCGACGCCTCGGTCATACCGCGGCTGGTGGGTGGCAATACCAACGCACCGACGGTCATGATTGCCGAGAAAGCCGCGGATATGATCCGGAGGAACAAATGACCCGCAGAATTTCCGGCCTCTCGGAGGTTGTTGCTAACTATGACGGCATCCTGTTCGACATCTGGGGCGTGATCCACAATGGCGAGCATGTCTTTGACGAGGCGCAAGCCACCCTGCGCGCCCTGCATGACGCGGGCCACCCCTATGCCTTTCTGTCCAACATGCCGCGTCGCGCGGCCGAGGTTACCGCGGCACTCGTCCGGCTCGGCATGGCGCCGGAACTGGCAAAACAGGCCATGACCTCGGGCGAGGCAGTGCACAGGGTTGTGGCCGGCGGCCAATACGGGCGCCGCTATATCTTTCAGGGGCCGGCGCGCACCCGCGATATGATCGAGGGGCTGGACGTGGTCGAGGTCACCGATCCGCAGCAGGCCGACTTCGTTCTGGTCAGCGGCATCGGCGATGATGACACCGCCGCCGACCACCAGCCGCTTCTGGACGGGGCGCTGGCGCACAAGCTGCCCATGCTGTGCGCCAACCCCGACCTGAAAGTCCGCAACAGGGGGCGGCTTGTATCCTGCGCCGGTCTGCTGGCGGATGCCTATGAACATATGGGGGGCGAGGCCGTCTGGATCGGCAAGCCGCATCCGCTGGTCTTCGGGATGGCGCGCGCATTGCTGGAGGGCAGGAACCTGTTGATGGTCGGGGATTCCCTGCGCACCGACATTACCGGCGCGGCCGGTGTCGGCATGGATACCCTGTGGATTACCGGAGGCATCGACGGTGCCACCGCCCCCGAAGTGCTGCTCGAAAACAGCACTGTTCGGCCGACCATGATGCTGGACCGGCTGGTCTGGTAACGGTTATTCCTCGCCAAACAGCCCCGCAGGCGGGTCGGCCACGATCCGGCCGGCGGCCAGATCGACGGTCGGCACGGCCTCGCGCGTGAACGGCAGTAGGGCCGGTTCCTTCATGCCCTTGCCGAAAACTTCCAGAATGTCGCCGGCACCGTGGTTCAGCACCGCCTTGACCTTGCCCAGAACCGCGCCGCCGGTGTCCACCACCTCCAGCCCGATCAGGTCGGAGTGGTAGTATTCGTCGTCCGGCAGGGCCGGCAGGCGGCTGCGCTCGGTATAAAGCCGGGTGTTGCGCAGGGCGTCGGCGTCTTCCTTGTTGTCCAGCCCGACGATCTTGGCGGCAAAGCCCCCCTTGATCGCACGGGTGATGCCGAGGTCGAACTGCCGCCCGTCCTCGGTCATCAGCGGGCTGTAGTCGGCAATCGCCGCCGGATCGGCGCAGAAGCTCTTGATCCGCACCTCGCCGCGCACGCCGAAGGCACCGGAAATCGCGCCCACACATATCAGGTCTTTATCTGTCATCTCATCGCTCCTGCACGCTCGCCAGCAACGGGTCGCGTTTTTCCCAATCCGCCTTTTCCAGCTCCGGCGTGTCGCTGACCTCCACCGGCCAGCCGACGCACAGATAGGCCACCAGCGCCCAGCTTTCGGGCACCTCCAGATCGCGGGCCATTTGTGCGGGGTCGAGGATGGAAACCCAGCCGACCCCCAGCCCGTGCGCCCGCGACGCCAGCCAGAAATTCATCACCGCCGAGACAACGGAATAGCGCCGCGCCTCGGGCATTGTGCCCGCTCCCAGCCCCGCGCCCTTGTCGGTGCCGTCGTCACAAAACACCGCCAGTTGCACCGGCGCATCGCGCATGCCGGACAGCTTCAGCCCCGCGTAAATCTTTGCCCGCTCGCCGGAATACCCTGCCAGCGCCGCCGCATTCGCAGCCTCGAAATTCGCCAGCGCCTTCGCCCGTGTCGCCGGAGATTTCACCGAGACGATCCGCCAGGGCTCCGACAGGCCGACCGAGGGGGCCAGCCGGATCGCTTCCAGCACCTCCTCCAGCAAATCGTCGGGCACGGGTTCGTCCGGCCGGAAATGCCGCACATCACGGCGCCAGCGCATCAGGTCGTTCAATTGCTCGCGAAATTCCGGCGGAAACTGTTTCATGGCACCAGAGGTAAAACGGATCGAAAGGAATGTGAACAGAAAACGGCCTCCGGGTTTCCCCGAAGGCCGTATAATCCGGTAAAGAGGCGCTTATTCCGCAGCCGCTTCTTCGGTGGCTTCCTCGGCCGGTGCGGCCTCGGCTTCGGCAGCAGCTTCGGCGGCTTCGGCCAGTTTCGCGGCTTTTTCCTCGGCGCGCTCGATGGTGGCCTTGTGCGGCTTGCCCTTGTTGGGGTTGTTGCGGGTCTTGGGTTCCAGAACGCCGGCGGCCTCCAGGAAACGGGACACGCGGTCGGTGACCTGTGCGCCTTCGCCCAGCCAGTGCTTGACGCGGTCAATATCGATTTTCACGCGATCCTCGCTGTCTTTCGGCAGCAACGGGTTATAGGTGCCGACCTTTTCGATGTAGCGGCCGTCGCGCGGCATACGGGTGTCGGCGACAACAACACGATAGAAGGGACGTTTTTTGGACCCACCACGGGCCAGACGGATTTTAACAGCCATTTTGTTTCTCCTTAGGATGGCATTGAGGGGCTAGGCCCCGTCATTCTTGATTTTCTCGTGATGCCTGATGACTTCGGAAATGATGAAGTTCAGGAATTTCGTTGCAAACTCCGGATCGAGGTTGGCCTTTTCCGCCAGTTCCTCCAGCCGCGCTATCTGTTTCGCCTCGCGCGCGGGGTCGCTGGCGGGCAGGTCGTGTTTGGCCTTCAGCCGCCCGACGGCCTGCGTGTGCTTGAACCGCTCGCCAAGGGTATAGATCAGGATGGAGTCCAGCCTGTCGATGCTCTCGCGGTGTTCGGCCAGAATCTCGGCGGCCTTTTTCTGGTCCGGTGTCATTTCTTTTTCCCCAGACCGCTCAGACCCGAAGGCAGCGCCGCGCCGCCCTGCTGGCCGAAACCGGGTTGCAGGGCATCTGGCCCCATGCCCGGCGGCAGCGCGCCGCCCGGACCACCGGCAGGCATACCGCCCTTGCCCATCAGCGCACCGAGACCCTGGCGCATCAGGCCCTTTTTGCCCATCTTGCCCATTTTCTTCATCATGTCGCCCATCTGGCGTTGCATTTTCAGAAGCCTGTTCAGGTCGGAAACCTCCATCCCCGCGCCCTTGGCAACACGTTTCTTGCGGCTGGCCTGCATGATCTGCGGGTTGGCGCGCTCGCGTTTGGTCATGGACTGGATCAGGGCGATCTGGCGGGCGATGACCTTGTCGTCGATACCGGCGGCGTCCATCTGTTTCTGCATCTTGCCCATGCCGGGCATCATGCCCATCAGGCCGGACATGCCGCCCATCTGCTGCATCTGTTCCAGCTGCTTGCGAAGGTCGTTCATGTTGAACTGGCCCTTCATCATGCGCTTCATCATCTTTTCGGCCTGTTCGGCCTCGATGGTTTCCTGCGCCTTTTCGACCAGCGAAACAATGTCGCCCATGCCGAGGATACGACCCGCGATACGGTCGGGGTGGAATTCCTCCAGCGCGTCCATCTTTTCGCCCAGACCGACGAATTTGATCGGCTTGCCGGTGATGGCGCGCATCGACAGGGCCGCACCGCCGCGCCCGTCGCCGTCCATACGGGTCAGGACCACGCCGGAGATGCCGATCTGCCCGTCGAACTGCTCGGCCACGTTGACCGCGTCCTGTCCGGTCAGCCCGTCAACCACCAGCAGGGTTTCGCGCGGACTTGTGGCGTCGCGAACAGCCTGCACTTCCTCCATCAACTCTTCGTTGATGTGCAGACGGCCGGCGGTGTCGAGCAGATAGACGTCATAGCCGCCCAGTGTTGCCTGCTGCTTGGCGCGTTTGGCGATCTGCACGGCGCTCTGGCCTTCGACGATCGGCAGGGTATCGACCCCGATCTGCGCGCCCAGAACCTGCAACTGCTGCATGGCGGCAGGGCGGTAGATATCGAGCGAGGCCATCAGCACCCGCTTGTTCTGCTTTTCCTTCAGCCGCTTGGCCAGCTTGGCGGTGGTGGTGGTTTTGCCCGAGCCCTGCAAACCGACCATCAGGATCGGTGCCGGCGGGTTGTCGACCTTCAATTCGCCTGCGGTCGCATCGTCGCCGGACAGAACCTTGACCAGTTCGTCATGGACAATCTTGACGACCTGCTGGCCCGGCGTCACCGATTTGGTGACCGCCTGGCCCGTGGCCTTTTCCTGCACCGCCTTGACGAAATCGCGCGCCACCGGCAGCGAGACGTCGGCCTCCAGCAAGGCCACGCGGACCTCGCGCAGCGCCGTTGCCACATCCGCATCCGAAAGCGCGCCCTGTTTGGTGAGCTTATCAAAAACGCCGGAGAGCCGGTCGGACAGATTTTCAAACATATCATTGCCCCCCTCGGGCAAACATCGAACCACAGCCCCAAACCACAATGGCCCCCGTGGGCGCAACGCGCTGACGGGGGGCGATCCTGATACAGGCACAGGACCGGAAGTTTTGAACCTTCCGGAAGTTGGAGTTGCAATAGGGGATTCCCGCGCAGGCGTCAAGCCTCAGCGAATCTCGCCGATCTCCATTATTTCCTCGGCCAGTTCCTGATAGGCGGCGTTCCAGGCTTCCTCGACTTCCTCGGTGAAAGCCTCGCCGAGGTTCTCGCGCAGGGTCTCGATCAGAGCGGCGCCCATCGTCTCGAAATCCGCGCGGCCGATGCCGGTCATGGCGTGCTGTTCGGCCAGCGTGGTGTAACGCTCCATCAGCACATCGTCGTTATCGAGGTTATCAACGATGACCCCCAGCGCGGTCATGTAGTGCATGGTCTGGTCGCCAATATCGCCGCGAAACAGCTTGCGCAGCGAGGGATCATAGCGGAACAGTTTGCGATACAGCCCGACCGAGCGCGGCTCGATCTGGTCCCGGATTATCGCGAAACTCCCGCGCACCAGAGCAATCTGTTCTTCGGTCAACGACATCGGCACCCTCCTTTGACGGCAGCTTGCGACATCCGCCCTAGCCGCTGCATTGATCTATCTCAATCGAACCTTTGCGGTTAACATCCGCTGCGCGCAGAGCTACAAGAGGGCGACAGCAATCCGCCAGAGGGTTCCATGGCCGACGGACCACTTTTCAAGTATCGCGCCCTTGTTGCCTCGGGTGCATTGCAACAGGACACCGGCCAGCGGTTCGCGGTGGAAAAGCTGCAACTGCTGCACCAGCGCCTGAGGGGCTATGATCCGGCCAGACCCCGCAAGATTGGCTTCGGCCTGTTCGGCTGGGGGCGCGAGCCGATCACCGAACGCCGGATACAGGGGCTTTACCTTTACGGCGGCGTCGGGCGCGGAAAATCCATGCTGATGGACCTGTTTTTCGACGAAGCGCCGGTAAAAAAGAAACGCCGCGTGCATTTCCACGCCTTCATGCAGGAGGTCCACGAGGGCATAGCCAAAGCGCGGGCAAAATACATGAAGGATCCGGTGGAGCCGGTGGCCGAGGCCGTCGCCACAAGCGCCACCCTGCTGTGTTTCGACGAAATGCAGATCACCGACATCACCGACGCCATGCTGGTCGGACGCCTGTTCGAAAAACTCTTCGCGCGCGGCGTGGTGATCGTGGCAACATCGAACCGCCACCCCGATGATCTGTATAAGGACGGGCTGAACCGCGCGCTTTTCGTGCCTTTCATCGAAATGATAAAGGAACATATGGAGGTGTATCACCTCGAAAGCGGCACCGACCATCGCCGCAACCGTATTCGCGAAGTGCAAGTCTATCATACCCCCCTCGGCCCGGAGGCCACCGCCGCGCTGGATCGCGCGTGGGAACTGCTCGCGGGCGAGGATGGGGAGCCGCTGGTGATCGAGCGCAAGGGTCGCGAAATCACCCTGCCGCTGTTCCACAACGGCGTGGCGCGGGCGGGTTTTGCCGATCTTTGCGCCCGTCCGCTCGGCCCCGGCGACTATCTGGCCATCGTCGAGGAGGTGGAGGTGCTGATCCTCGACGACATCCCGAAGCTCTCGCGCGCCAACAACAACGAGGCAAAACGATTCGTCACCCTGATCGATACGCTCTACGAGGCAAAGGTGCGGCTGATATGCTCCGCCGCGGCCGAGCCGGAACATCTGTATGAAGAAGGTGCAGGGGCGTTCGAGTTCCAGCGCACGGTATCACGGCTTGAGGAAATGCGCTCGGACGACTGGGGCGCGGCACCTTCCACCCCGCCGGAATAGGCGCGGGGGTCATGGGTCTACGCCCTACCGCCGCCGTTTTGTTTTTCCCTTGAACACCGTGGTCCCTGCCCTGCCGGCCGTTGAGCGCCCGCGTGCCTGCACTGCTTCCTCGCCTGCCGCGGCAATCGCCGACTGTCTGGCCAGCGGATCGTCGTGGACGGCCAGATCCACGGCCTCCAGCCGGCGGACCTCGTCGCGCAGGCGGGCGGCTTCCTCGAACTCGAGGTTCTCGGCCGCCTTGCGCATTTCCTTGCGCAGACTCTCCAGATGGGCCTGCAGGTTGGCACCGACTTTGGCCTTGTCGATTGTGGCTGTGACACGGGACATATCGGTATCGGCGGGGAACAGCCCCTCCATCACGTCGTCCACGTTCTTTTTGATGGTAGTCGGGGTGATGCCGTGCGCCTCGTTATAGGCGCGCTGTTTGGCGCGTCGGCGGTTGGTTTCACCGATGGCCCGGTCCATCGAACCGGTGATCCGGTCGGCATACATGATGACCCGCCCCTCGGCATTGCGCGCGGCACGGCCGACAGTTTGCACCAGCGAGGTTTCGGAGCGCAGGAACCCCTCCTTGTCCGCGTCCAGAATGGCGACCAGACCGCATTCGGGGATGTCCAGGCCCTCGCGCAGCAGGTTGATGCCGATCAGCACATCGAAAGCCCCGAGGCGCAAATCCCGCAGGATCTCGATCCGTTCCAGCGTGTCGATGTCGGAGTGCATGTAGCGCACGCGGATACCCTGTTCGTGCAGGTATTCGGTCAGGTCCTCGGCCATGCGTTTGGTCAGGGTCGTGACCAGAACCCGCAGACCTTTTTCCGTGACGATGCGGATTTCCGACAGCAGGTCGTCCACCTGCGTTTCCACGGGGCGTATCTCGATTTCCGGGTCGAGCAGGCCGGTGGGGCGGATGATCTGTTCGGCGAAAACGCCGCCGGACTGTTCCAGCTCCCACTTCTGCGGCGTGGCGGAAACAAAGACCGATTGCGGGCGCATGGCGTCCCATTCCTCGAATTTCAGGGGGCGGTTGTCCATGCAGCTCGGCAGGCGGAAACCGTGTTCGGCCAATGTGGATTTGCGGCGGAAGTCGCCCTTGTACATGCCGCCAATCTGCGGGACGGAGACATGGGATTCATCCGCAAACACCAGCGCATTGTCGGGGATGTATTCGAACAGGGTCGGGGGCGGCTCCCCCGGTGCGCGGCCGGTGAGGTAGCGGGAATAATTCTCGATCCCGTTGCAGACGCCGGTGGCCTCCAGCATTTCAAGGTCGAAGTTGGTGCGTTGTTCCAGACGCTGGGCCTCCAGCAGTTTGCCCTCGTTCACCAGTTGGTCGAGGCGCTGCCTCAGCTCCGCCCTGATGCTTTTGATCGCCTGGCTCATCGCCGGTTTCGGGGTGACGTAGTGCGAATTGGCATAGACCCGCACCTGTTCCAGCGTGGCGGTTTTCGCCCCTGTCAGCGTGTCGAATTCGACGATGCTTTCCAGTTCGTCGCCGAAAAACGACAACCGCCAGCCGCGATCCTCCAGGTGAGCGGGCCAGATTTCGAGGGAATCCCCGCGCACACGGAACGACCCGCGGGTAAATGCCTGGTCGTTGCGCTTGTATTGCTGCGCCACCAGATCGGCCATCACCGCGCGCTGGTCGTATTCGCCGCCGGTTTTCAGGTCTACGGTCATGGCGCCGTAGGTCTCGACCGACCCGATGCCATAGATACAGGACACCGAGGCGACGATAATCACGTCATCGCGTTCCAGCAGCGCACGGGTGGCCGAGTGGCGCATCCGGTCGATCTGCTCGTTGATCTGCGATTCTTTCTCGATATAGGTGTCGGAACGGGGGACGTAGGCCTCGGGCTGGTAGTAGTCGTAGAAGCTGACGAAATATTCCACGGCGTTTTCGGGGAAGAAGGATTTCATCTCGCCGTAAAGCTGCGCCGCGAGAGTCTTGTTGGGAGCAAGGATGATGGCAGGGCGCTGCGTCGCCTCTATCACCTTGGCCATGGTAAAGGTCTTGCCGGTGCCGGTGGCGCCCAGCAGCACCTGGTTTTGCTCGCCCGCCTTGATGCCCGCAACCAGTTCGGCAATGGCGGTCGGCTGATCGCCGGCCGGTTCGAATTCCGTGTGCATGACGATGCGCTTGCCGCCCTCCAGCTTCGGGCGGTCAAGGCGGTAGTGGGTGGAATCGGTCATGCAGGCTTCCTGATGGCGTGACAAGGCTTTTCCCCTTTTGTTCTTATAGTGGCGGTTTGACCGGAAAATGCAAGGTTAACAGAAGGTAAATGCCTTAGGTTGTATTTTGTTTAATTTTTGCAATTTATTGGAATTTTTCTGTTGCAATTGCCCCGCGACTCGCCCTAAGGTTTATCGGCAAGCAGCAAGTGGCCGCCAGTTGGATACGAAACAACCAACCCCACCCCTCGCTCCCTTCGTGTCCGGCTGGCGGCCGACTGCCTGTGTTCCCCCGACAAAGCACCGCTTGCGCTTCGCCGCCGGATTGGCGATAAACGGGCAGGTTCGACTCAACGAGGTTCCCGATATGTTGGCACGCATTTACCAACCCGCCCGCAACGCCATGCAGTCCGGTCAGGCAAAAACCCGATACTGGGTGCTGGAGTTCGAACCCGAGGACGCACGCGATCTGGATCCGTTAATGGGCTGGACCAGCTCCGACGACATGAACAGCCAGGTGCGGATGCGGTTCGACAGTCAGGAAGCGGCGGTGGAATTTGCCGAAGCCCACGGAATCCCGTTCCAGCTGCAGAAGGCGCACAAGCGCAAACCGAACGTGCGCCCTGCGGGCTATGGCGAGAATTTCGCCGCCAACCGCAAAACAGTCTGGACGCATTAGGGCGTAGACCCGTAAGCTCCGCGACATTAATGCTTGACCTTCCATCGGATGGAAGGGGTAGACGTATCCCGAACGCAATCAAAAAGGTGCAGGATGTCGAGCAAGCATGAACACAGAACCGGACACGCCGGACACCTGCCGACCAGTGGCAGAGCGCTGGTGATCTCGGGCTGGCTGACGGGGATCTACTTTGTCATCGAACTGGCGATCGGGCTCTGGACCGGATCGGTGGCGGTGATTTCGGACGCTTTCCACACGTTCTCGGCCGTGGGTGGCGTGCTGGTGGCGATCATCGCGGCACGGCTGGCACGACGACCGGCCGACCCGCAACGCACCTTCGGCTGGTACCGGGCCGAAATCATCGGCGCACTGGCCAACGGGGCGTTTCTGCTGGTTATGGCGATCGTGGTGATCGTTATGGGCATCATGCGCCTCGGCCAGCCGGTCGATCTGCCGACAGGGCCGATGTTTCTGGTCGCCGCAGGCGGGTTGGTGACCGAGGTGATCTCGCTGGCACTGCTGTTCAAGCAACAGGGCAGCGACCTGAACGTGCGCGGGGCCTACTGGCATATCATCCAGACTTTTGTCGGCTCTCTGATCATCATCGTGGCGGCGCTGGTAATCAAATTTACCGGTTTTCTGGCAATTGATCCGATTCTGGGTATCGCTTTCGGCTTTGTGCTGCTCTGGGCCAGTTGGGGCATCCTGCGCGACGCGGCGCATATCCTGATGGACGGCACGCCCGCGGACATCGACCTCGGCACCGTAATCACCGCCCTGACGGAACTGGAGGACGTGGAGGATGTGCATCATGTCCACAGCTGGGCGTTGACCGGAAACCGGTATGTATTTTCCGCCCATCTCAAGGTGCCCGCCAGTGCCGCAACCGCTCAGACCGCCTTGCTGGCACAGGCGCATACGCTGCTCAAGACGCAGTTCGGCTTTTTCTTCTCGACCCTGCAAATCGAAACGGAGTGTCTGGACGAAGAGAGCGCCGCCGCTATCGATGTAAGCGGTCATGGCGGCGGCAATCACAGCGGACACACCCCCGCATAGCCGCAAATCGCGCAACTTCGCCTCGATCCGGTCGAACCCCCTTGCGCCAACCGGCTTTCCGACTATAACCACCACAATTTGCATCTCGCAGACGAATCCCTCCCCGCCCGCGCGCAAGTGCCGGCGGCCAAACGCGCGGAAGTCTAATGCCGAAAAGAACCGACATCTCCTCCATCATGATCATTGGCGCCGGCCCCATTATTATCGGGCAGGCCTGTGAATTCGACTATTCCGGCGCGCAGGCGTGCAAGGCGTTGAAGGAGGAAGGCTATCGCGTGATCCTCGTCAACTCCAACCCGGCGACGATCATGACCGACCCGGATATGGCCGACGCCACCTATATCGAGCCGATCACCCCCGAAGTCGTCGCCAAGATCATCGAGAAAGAGCGCCCCGACGCGCTGCTGCCGACCATGGGCGGACAGACCGGCCTGAACACCGCGCTGGCGCTCGACGACATGGGTGTGCTGGAAAAATTCGGGGTCGAGATGATCGGTGCCGACCGCCGCGCCATCGAAATGGCCGAGGACCGCAAGCTGTTCCGCGAGGCGATGGACCGCCTCGGAATCGAGAATCCGCGCGCCACCATCGCCAACACCATGGAAGAATGCATGGCCGCGCTCGAGGATGTCGGCCTGCCCGCCATCATCCGCCCCGCCTTCACCATGGGCGGCACCGGCGGCGGCATTGCCTATAACCGCGACGACTACGAAAAGATCTGCGCCAGCGGGCTGGATGCCTCGCCGGTCAACCAGATCCTGATCGACGAGAGCCTGCTCGGCTGGAAGGAATACGAGATGGAGGTGGTGCGCGACAAGGCCGACAACGCCATCATCATCTGTTCCATCGAAAACGTCGATCCGATGGGCGTGCATACCGGCGATTCCATCACCGTCGCCCCCGCGCTGACCCTGACGGACAAGGAATACCAGATCATGCGCACGCACTCGATCAACGTGCTGCGCGAAATCGGGGTGGAGACCGGCGGCTCCAACGTGCAGTGGTCCGTGAACCCCGCCGACGGCCGCATGGTGGTGATCGAGATGAACCCGCGCGTGTCCCGCTCCTCGGCGCTGGCCTCCAAGGCAACGGGCTTCCCGATTGCCAAGGTCGCGGCGAAATTGGCCGTGGGCTACACGCTGGACGAACTCGACAACGACATCACCAAGGTCACGCCGGCCAGCTTCGAGCCGACCATCGACTACGTTGTCACCAAAATTCCGCGCTTTGCCTTCGAGAAATTCCCGGGGGCCGAGGCCACCCTGACCACCGCGATGAAATCCGTGGGCGAGGTCATGTCCATCGGCCGCACCATCCACGAAAGCCTGCAAAAGGCGCTGGCTTCGATGGAAACCGGCCTGACCGGTTTCAACGAGATAGAGATCGAGGGCGAGGGCGAAGCAGCCGTGATCGCCGCCATCTCGCAGCAGACCCCGAACCGGATGCTGCTGATCGCGCAGGCCATGCGCGAGGGGCTGTCGCTCGAGACCATCCACAACGTCACGAAATTCGACCCGTGGTTTCTCGAGCGCATCAAGGAAATCGTGGACGAGGAAGCCACCCTGCGTGCCGGCGGCCTGCCCGACAATCCCCACGAGATGCGGCGCCTGAAAATGATGGGCTTTACCGACGCCCGTCTGGCCGAGCTGACCGGCAATACCGAAACCGGCGTGCGCAAGTCGCGCCTTGCTATGGGCGTCAAAGCCAGCTTCAAACGCATCGACACCTGCGCGGCAGAGTTCGAGGCCCAGACCCCCTATATGTATTCCACCTATGAATCCGATGCGATGGGCAGCGTCGAGTGCGAAGCCCGCCCCTCGGACCGCAAAAAGGTAGTAATCCTCGGCGGTGGCCCGAACCGGATCGGTCAGGGTATCGAGTTCGACTACTGCTGTTGTCACGCCTGTTTCGCGCTGACCGATGCGGATTACGAAACCATCATGGTCAACTGCAATCCGGAAACCGTCTCGACCGACTACGACACTTCGGACCGCCTGTATTTCGAGCCGCTGACGGTCGAAACCGTGCTGGAAATCCTGCGGGTCGAGCAGGAAAACGGCACCCTGCACGGCGTGATCGTGCAGTTCGGTGGCCAGACCCCGCTGAAACTGGCCAACGCGCTGGAGGAAGAAGGCATTCCGATCCTCGGCACCACGCCCGACGCGATCGATCTGGCCGAGGATCGCGAGCGGTTCCAGAAGCTGCTGCATGATCTGGGCCTGAAACAGCCCTACAACGGCATTGCCTCCAGTCCCGAACAGGCCTTCGAGATTGCACAGGACGTGGGCTATCCGCTAGTGATCCGCCCGTCCTATGTGCTGGGGGGGCGCGCCATGGAAATCGTGCGCGACGACGCGCAGTTGACCCGTTACATCAACGAGGCAGTGCATGTCTCCGGCGACAGCCCCGTGCTGCTCGACAGCTATCTGACCGGCGCGATCGAGGTGGACGTCGATGCGCTTTGCGACGGCAAGGCGGTGCATGTGGCCGGCATCATGGAACATATCGAGGAGGCCGGCGTGCATTCCGGCGACTCCGCCTGCTCGCTGCCGCCCTACTCGCTGGACGCCGACACCATCGCGGAACTGAAACGCCAGACCGAAGCCATGGCGCTGGGCCTGAACGTCGTCGGCCTGATGAACGTGCAGTTTGCCATCAAGGACGGCGAGATTTTCGTTCTCGAGGTCAACCCGCGCGCCAGCCGCACCGTGCCCTTCGTGGCCAAGGCGACCGGCTCGCCCATCGCCTCGATTGCCGCGCGGATCATGGCGGGGGAACCGCTGTCGAATTTCGATCTGGTGGACCCGAACGTGCCCTACTACGCGGTGAAAGAGGCCGTTCTGCCCTTCGCCCGTTTCCCCGGCGTCGATACACTGCTGGGACCGGAAATGCGTTCCACCGGCGAGGTCATGGGGCTGGACAAGACCTTCAGCCGCGCCTTCCTGAAATCGCAACTGGGCGCGGGCACCGACCTGCCGGCCGAAGGCACGGTGTTCGTGTCGATCAAGGATGCCGACAAGGGCGGGATGATTCTGGAAGCGGCGCGTCTGGTCTCCGACCTCGGTTTCAAGGTAGTCGCCACCCGCGGCACGGCCGATTTCCTGACCGGAAACGGCATTGCGGCCGAGGTGGTGAACAAGGTCTACGAGGGCCGGCCGAACATCGTCGACATGATGAAAGACGGCCATGTGCAACTGGTGTTCAACACCACCGAAGGCACGCAATCCATCGAGGACAGCCGCGAGATCCGCTCGGTCGCGCTCTATGACCGCATTCCCTACTACACCACCGCCGCCGGCGCCCGCGCAGCCGCCCGCGCAATGAAAGACCGCACGGAAGGCGAGATCGAGGTGAACGCATTGCAGGGGGTTGTGATTTAATGCCAGCCGGGTCGCTCCGGCAGGGGCGGCCTCCTCAACGCAGGCGACCGGAAAACTCCCGCATCACCGCGCGATAGATATCCCGTTTGAACGGCACGATCCGCTCGATCAGTTCCGGCGGCTCCATCCAGCGCCAGACGTCGAATTCGGGGTGTTCGGTGGCAATGTTTATCTGGGCGTCGTCGCCTTCGAATCCCATCAGATACCAACGTTGTTTCTGGCCGCGATAGCCGCCCTTCCACAGTTTCCCCGCCACCTCCGGCGGAAAATCATAGGTGTGCCAGTCGCGGCTTTCGGCCAGCAGGTTCACCGCATCGCGGACAATTCCCGTTTCCTCGTACAATTCGCGATAGGCGGCCTGTAGCGGATCCTCGCCCTCGTCGATGCCGCCCTGCGGCATCTGCCATGCGTCGGGGTAGTCGATGCGCCGCCCGGCAAAAATACGCCCCTGCGGATTGACAATCATCAGGCCGACATTAGGGCGGTAAGGCAGCAACAGACGATCGGCTTCGTTCATCTCCATCCCCCGGACAACGGGCGGGACACAGGCCCCGCCCGTTCCTTTTATCTGGCACCCAGCACGTTCAGCCCGCGCAGGATATCGAGACCATAGGCCAGCTGGTAATCGGCATCGCGCAGGGCAGCCACAGCCTCCAGTTCCGCGCGCTCCTGCTCCAGTTGCTGGCGCTCTTCCTCGGTCAGCGAGTCGTTGCTGAGCGTGCCACGCAGATCGGCTTCCGAGCGCAGACGACCGGCCGGAGTATCCTCGGGCTTTTCGGCCGGCGGGCGCTGTTCGACCAGAATATCCGGCGTCACGCCGAGGTTCTGGATCGAGCGGCCGGACGGTGTGTAATACCGCGCCGTGGTCAGGCGCATCGCGCCCTCTCCCTGGATCGGCATAATCGTCTGCACCGAACCTTTGCCGAAGCTCTTGGTCCCGACAACAATCGCCCGCGCGTGGTCCTTCAGCGCACCGGCCACAATTTCGGACGCCGAGGCAGAACCGCCGTTGATCAGCACGACAATCGGTTTCCCCTCGGCCAGATCCCCCGGCGTGGCGTTGAATCGCTCACTGTCCTCGGGGTTGCGGCCGCGGGTCGAGACGATCTCGCCGGCGTCGAGGAAGGCATCGGAAACCGCAATCGCCTGATTGAGCAGGCCACCCGGATTGTTGCGCAGATCGAGGATAAACCCGTCGATATTGTCGATACCGCCGTTGGCCTCCACCTCCGCCTCCATACCGGCCTTCAGGTCGGCGTAGGTCTGTTCGGTGAACGAGGTGATACGCAGCACCACGGCACGGCCTTCGGTGCGCACGCGCACGGCCTTGATCTTGATGATATCACGCACGATGGTCACATCGAAAGGCTCGTCCACGCCCTCGCGGAAAATGGTAATGACCACTTCGGCCCCGACCGGACCGCGCAACAGGTCAACCGCATCGTCCAGCGTCAGGCCGAGAACGCTCTCTCCATCGATCTGCGTAATCAGATCGCCCGCCTGGATACCGGCGTTGGCAGCGGGAGTGTCGTCGATGGGCGCAACCACCTTGACGAAACCGTCCTGCTGCGTCACCTCGATACCCAGACCGCCGAACTCGCCGCGTGTTTCCACCTGCATATCCTCGAAATCCTTGGGCGGCAGATAGCTGGAGTGCGGATCGAGCGAGGTCAGCATGCCGTCGATGGCCGCCTCGATCAGCGCCTTGGAATCCACTTCCTCCACATAATCCGACTGGATACGCTCGAAAATTGTGCCGAACAGGTCGAGCTGCTCGTATGTGGTTTGCAGGTCGGTCTGCTCCTGCGCGACAATCGGGCCGGCAAACTGCGCGGTCAGCGCGATACCTGCCACGGCACCACCGATTGCAGCGATGAAATATTTATTCATTCTCAATACTTCCTGTTTTGCGGGCATTCGCACGGGAATCCCGAATATGCCAGACCCTATATAGACCCTTTTCCGTCCGGCGGTTCCAGCCCGAATTTTACCAGAGCATCACAATTTCTTTAACAGATGCTCAGGACGCAGCGGATTCCAGCAAGGTTTCGCCGGTCATCTCGGGCGGTTTTGGCAGTTGCATCAGTTCCAGCAAAGACGGAGCCAGATCGGAAAGCCGCCCGCCGCTGCGCAGTATTACCCCCTCCGGCCCGCCAACCAGCACCACGGGCACCGGATTGCAGGTGTGCGCCGTATGCGGCCCGCCGGTCACCGGATCGACCATGGTTTCGCAGTTGCCGTGATCGGCCGTGACAATCATTGCACCGCCGACCGCGTCAATTGCCGCCAGCGCCTGCCCCAGCCCGTCGTCCACGGCCTCGACCGCCTTGATCGCGGCTTGCAGGTCGCCGGTATGGCCGACCATGTCGGGGTTGGCAAAGTTGACGATGATCAGGTCGTATTCCCGCCCTTCAATCGCCTCGACCAGCCGGCGCGCCACCTCCGGCTCCGACATTTCCGGCTGCAGGTCATAGGTCTTCACCTTGGGGCTGGGCGCGACATACCTGTCCTCGCCGTTTTCCTGCATCTCCTCGCCGCCGTTCATGAAAAAGGTCACATGCGGATATTTTTCGGTTTCCGCCAGCCGGAACTGTTTGCGCCCGTGCATCGCAACCCAGTGCCCCAGCGTGTTGACGATGTCCTCGGACGGATACATCACGTCCATATATTTATTATGTTCGTCGGAATATTCCACCAGCCCGGCCATGATCGCGAATTCCGGGCGGGCGGGAACGTCGAAGGCATCAAAATCCGGATCGCCCAGCGCCGCAAGAATTTCGCGCGCGCGGTCGGCGCGGAAGTTCATGAACAACAGCCCGTCGCCATCCTTCATGCCCGCATAGTCCCCGATCACGGTGGGGGAAACGAACTCGTCGGTCTCGCCAGCCCCGTAAGCCTCGTCAATGGCGTCCTGCACACTGAAGGCGCGCTTGCCTTTGGCCATAACCATCAGGTCGAACGCCTGCTGCACCCGCTCCCAACGCTTGTCACGGTCCATGGCGAAGAACCGGCCGCAGACAGTTGAAATGGCAGCCCCCGCGGGCAGGTCGGCCTCCAGCTTCGCCATCTGTTCGCCTGCGGATTGCGGCGGCACATCGCGCCCGTCGAGGAAAGCATGGATGTTCACCGGAATTCCGGCAGCGGCAATCACCTTCGCCGCGCGCGCGATATGGTCCTGATGCGAATGCACACCGCCGGGCGAGGCGAGACCCGCAATATGGGCCACACCGCCGCTGGCCTTCAGTTTCCCGATAAACCGCTGCAATACAGGGTTCCGGTCGAATTCGCCCGTCTCGATCGCCTTGTTCACTTTCGGCAGATCCATCCAGACAATCCGCCCCGCGCCGATGTTCATATGGCCGACCTCGGAATTTCCCATCTGTCCGGCGGGCAGGCCGACATCCTCGCCATGTGCGGCCAGTGTCGCGTGGGGACACTCCGCCATGATCCGGTTGAAATTCGGGGTATGGCCCAGCGCCACCGCGTTGTTTTCACGCTCGGGGCGCAGACCCCAACCGTCGAGAATACACAGGACTACGGGTTTAGGTGCGGACATGGGAGCCTCCGTTTCAGGACAGGGGATATGTATGCCCCTGCGTCAGGGCAATCAAGCCCGATGATAGGGGCTGTTGGCCTGTATCGCGGCAGCACGATAGAGCTGTTCAGCCAGCATCACCCGCACCAGCATGTGCGGCCAGACCATTTTACCGAAGGAAACCGAGAAATCCGCCTCGGCGCGCAGACCGGACGCGATACCGTCCGCCCCGCCAATGACAAAGGCCACATCCTGCCGCCCGTCGTCGCGCCAATTGCCCAGCTTGCGGGAAAACTCCGGCGAGGACAGCAGCTTGCCGCGCTCGTCCAGCGTGACCAGAAGCGCACCGGACGGGATCGCCGCGCGCAGCAGCTTTGCCTCGGCCTCCATGCCGCCGCCCTTTTTGTCCTCGACCTCCACCACCTTCGCAGGGCCGAGGCCGAGCGCCCGCCCCGTGCGGTCGAACCGTGTCAGATAGTCATCGAGGATCTCGCGTTCCGGCCCGCCACGCAGGCGGCCGACAACACAGAGCGTTACGCGCATCTATTCCGCGTCGGCGGGACCACCGGCGGCCTGCCACATTTTTTCCAGCTGATAGAATTCGCGGACCTCGGGGCGGAACAGATGCACCACGGCATCGCCGCAATCGATCAGCACCCAGTCGCCGGAATCCTTGCCTTCCATGCGGCAGATAATACCGGTTTCTTCCTTGATTTTCTTGAACAGCATATCGGCCAGCGCCGAAACCTGACGGGTCGAGCGGCCCGAGGCAATGACCATATTGTCGGCCATCTCGGATTTGCCTTCCAAGGGGATCACCACGACCTCTTCGGCCTTGTTCTCGTCGAGCGAGCCCAGAATACGGGCCAGCATCGCGGCGCTCTGTTCTTTGTCTCCGCTTGCACCGATGGTGGTGGTTGCGGGATTCGCGGCCTCCTTGGCCACATCAACACGTTCCGACAGAACGATGTCCTCCTGATTCAATGCGCCATGCTCCGGCGCCAGACGTTTGCAATATATCACAGCGCATTTGTTGCCTCAAGCGGGCGGAGTCAAGCTCATAGCGTCCCGATGCGCGCCAGCAGCAGGTCAAAAAACGCGTCCGCGTCCAGATCACGCACGAAGAACACATTTCCCGGCCGGTCGGTAACGCCCCACCAGTCGGCCACGGTCATGCCCATGGTCAATTCGCTGGCGGTCTCCACCTCGACATTGATCTGCCGGCCCCGATAGATTTCCGGCTGTAGCAGCCACGCAATTACGTTGGGATCATGCAGCGGCCCGCCATCGGTGCCGTATTTCGCCTCGTCGAAGCGTTCATAGAAATCGAGCAGCTCCGCCGTCGCCCTGCCCGCCCTGTTGCCCAGCGCCCGGAACGCCTCCAGCCGTTTGCGGGTGGTCAGCGCCTTGTGGGTGACATCGAGCGGAAACATCGTCACCGGCACGCCGGAATCCAGCACCCGACTGGCGGCGTGCGGATCGACATAGATATTGAACTCCGCCGCCGGTGTGACATTGCCACCCTCGAAACAGCCCCCGCCCATCAGCACGATCTCGCGGATGCGCGGCACGATCCCGGGCGCGCGCGCCATCGCCAGCGCCAGATTGGTCAGGGGACCGAGGGCGCAGAGGGTGATTTCCTCGGTTTCATGCGAAAGCAGGC
>JALSHL010000150.1 GCA_026982255.1 Paracoccaceae bacterium
AATGATGGCAGCGGACAATGTGAATTCGTATAAAACCGGACCCGACGAGCAGGGCCGTTTCGGCATTTACGGCGGGCGCTTTGTGTCCGAAACGCTGATGCCGCTGATCCTCGATCTGGAGACCGAATACGAAAAGGCCAAGGTCGATCCCGAATTCTGGGCCGAGATGGACGACCTGTGGAAACACTACGTCGGCCGCCCCAGCCCGCTGTATTATGCCGAGCGGCTGACCGAGCGGTTCGGCGGCGCCAAGATTTACCTGAAGCGCGACGAGCTGAATCACACCGGCGCGCACAAGATTAACAACGTGCTGGGCCAGATCCTGCTGGCGCGACGCATGGGCAAGAAACGCATCATCGCGGAAACCGGCGCGGGGCAGCACGGCGTGGCCACGGCCACCGTCTGCGCCCGTTTCGGGCTGGAGTGTATCGTGTTCATGGGCGCGACCGACGTTGAACGGCAGGCCCCGAACGTTTTCCGCATGAAGCTGCTGGGCGCCAAGGTGGTGCCGGTGACCGCCGGGCGCGGCACGCTGAAGGACGCGATGAACGAGGCGCTGCGCGACTGGGTGACCAACGTTAACGACACGTTCTACTGCATCGGAACAGTGGCGGGCCCGCATCCCTATCCGGAGATGGTCCGCGATTTCCAGTCGATCATCGGCAAGGAAGCGCGCGAGCAGATTCTGGAGCGCGAGGGACGTCTGCCCGATACGCTGATCGCGGCGATCGGTGGCGGCTCGAACGCCATGGGCCTGTTTTACCCCTTCCTTGATGATAAGGATGTGGGCATTATCGGGGTCGAGGCCGGTGGCCACGGTGTTGACGACCGTATGGAGCACGCCGCCAGCCTGACCGGCGGGCGTCCGGGTGTGTTGCACGGCAACCGCACCTATCTGTTGCAGGACGATGACGGGCAGATACTGGAAGGCCACTCGATTTCCGCCGGTCTCGATTACCCCGGCATCGGGCCGGAACATTCGTGGCTGAACGATATCGGGCGAGTGGAATATGTCTCTATCACCGACCGCGAGGCGCTGGAGGCGTTCCAGATGTGCAGCGTGACCGAGGGGATCATTCCGGCGCTCGAACCCTCGCACGCGCTGGCGCATGTGGCCAAGATCGCGCCGGACCTGCCGAACGACCACCTGTTGATCATGAATATGTGCGGCCGTGGCGACAAGGATATCTTTACCGTCGCCAAGGCGCTGGGCGTGGAGCTGTAACCTACCAGTGGCCGGTGCTTTCCATGCTGGCCCACGGCTCTGCCGGTTCCAGCGCGCCGCCTGCCTGTAGCAGCTCGATCGAGATGTTGTCGGGCGAGCGCACGAACGCCATGCGTCCGTCGCGCGGCGGGCGGTTGATGGTGACGCCGTTTTCCTGCAGGAATGCGCAGATTTCATAGATATTCTCGACCTCGTAGGCCAGATGGCCGAAATGGCGGCTGTCCGAGGGCAATCCGTCGTCGCCGTCCCAGTTATAGGTCAGTTCCAGCGGCACCTCGTGCTGGCCCGGCGCGGCCAGATAGACCAGCGTAAAGCGGCCTTCCTCGCTGTCGTAACGTCTGATTTCCTCCAGCCCCAGCAGATCGCGATAGAAATGCAGGGATGTCTCAAGGTTTTTCACGCGCACCATGACGTGCAGATATTTGATTTTCATTGATGTATCCTCCTGTCGCCTATTGGACACAAGCACGGCGCGGGAAACAAGGGGAACCTGCGCCGGTTAACCCTGTTTCATGTTTTATCGCCTCGATATCCATGCAGACGTTCCGCAAATCCTACATCTGGCGGTTTCCCCGAACGGGGCTTCAATATATAGTTGCGGACGAATCCGAATAGCCTAGAGGAGCCGCTTATGCCCATCACCCCCGAACAACAGGCCGAAATCGACGAAGCCCGCGCGCAGACGCACCAGACCTTGCGGGCGACAGCGCCGGGGATGGAGAAGCACCTCTACAAGGCGCACGAGGTTCTGGACCACGGGTTTGTGCGGGTTATCGATTACATGGGCGACGATGCGGCGATCTGTCAGGCGGCGCGGGTGTCATACGGCAAGGGGACCAAGGCGGTTTCCAATGACAAGGGGCTGATCCGCTATCTGATGCGGCACTGGCATTCCACTCCGTTCGAGATGTGCGAGATCAAACTGCACGTCAAGCTGCCGGTTTTCGTCGCCCGCCAGTGGATCCGGCACCGGACGGCGAATGTGAACGAATACTCGGCCCGTTATTCGATACTGGACCGCGAGTTCTATATCCCCGCGCCGGAACAACTGGCGGCGCAGTCGGTGATCAACAACCAGGGGCGTGGGGCCGCGCTGGAGGGCGAGGAGGCGGCGCGGGTGCTGGATATCCTGAAATCGGATTCCAATCGGGCCTATGACCATTACGAACAGATGATCTCGGACGAGGGGCAACAGGGGCTGGCGCGGGAGCTGGCGCGGATGAACCTGCCGAGCAACATCTATACGCAATGGTACTGGAAGGTGGACCTGCACAACCTGTTCCACTTCCTGCGCCTGCGGGCCGACAGCCACGCCCAATACGAGATCCGTGTCTATGCCGACGCGATTTGCCGGATTGTCGCAGACTGGGTCCCGCTGGCCTATGGCGCCTTCGAGGATTACCGGATGGGGGGGGTGCAGTTCTCGTCCAAGGGGATGGATGTGTTGCGCCGTATGCTTAAGGGGGAGAAGGTGACGCAGGAGACGAGCGGCATGAGTGCGGGGGAATGGCGGGAGTTGATGGGGAGTTTGGAGGGGTAGGCGGGAGGCTTCTTATTGCGGCGGCCTCCTCGGGTTACAGCCCCCAACCTTTCACCGGTCAGTTCGGTGATAGCCCTGTATCAGCCCAAGCAGCCCATAGACTGCCGGCAAGATAGAAAATACAAACCACAGGGGCTCCGAGGCGATCGCCTCCCG
>JALSHL010000151.1 GCA_026982255.1 Paracoccaceae bacterium
CAGGTCGCGCACATGCGGATAGGGATAGACATAATGCAGCCGCACCCATGCCCCCAGCCCGCCCAGCTCCCGCGCCAGATCGGTGATATGCGAGCGCACCTCGCCCCCCTTCCACGGGTTCAGGTCATGCCTGCGATCCAGCCCGTAGGCCGAGGTATCCTGCGAGATCACCAGCAATTCCCGCACCCCCGCCTCGACCAGTTTTTCCGCCTCGCGCAACACCGCATGGGCGGGGCGCGAGACCAGACGGCCGCGCATGTCGGGAATGATGCAGAATTTGCACTTGTGGTTGCAACCCTCGGAAATCTTGAGATAGCTGTAATGCCGCGGCGTCAGCGAAACCCCCGTTGCCGGCAGCAGATCGACAAACGGGTCCGGCGCCGGCGGCACCGCCCGATGCACCGCGTCCAGCACCTGTTCGTATTGATGCGGGCCGGTCACCGCCATCACCGAGGGGTGCGCGCCGGTGATAAACTCCGGTTCCGCGCCCAGACAGCCGGTCACGATCACCCGCCCGTTTTCCTGCAAGGCCTCGCCGATCGCCTCCAGACTTTCGGCCTTGGCGCTGTCGAGGAAACCGCAGGTATTGACGATCACCGCCTGCGCGTCGCGATAGTCGCCGGAGATGGCATAGCCCTCGGCCCGCAGCCGCGTCAGAATCCGCTCGCTGTCCACCAGCGCCTTCGGACAGCCGAGGCTGACCATCCCGATCTTCGGCTGCCCCTCGCGGGCAGGTTCGTCGATGCGGGCACGGGGCGCGAGGTCGGGGCGCAAATCTGGCGGGTTCTGTGTCATGCCCGCCGTATAGAATACATCGCCCGCCAAGGGAAACGGAGAATCACCCCTTTCAGGCCGCATCCGCGTGATAGCTGACCCGGTTGCGTCCGGCCGCCTTGGAATCATACAGCGCTCGGTCCGCATGGGCGATCATCGCTTCGGGGTCGCGATCCTGCGGTGTGCCAAAGGCGACGCCGATGCTCACGGTCACCGGAACCGACTGCCCGTTGCCGATGTCGACAGGCCGCCCGTCGATCACCTCGCGCAGCCGCTCCGCCACTATTTGCGCCTCCTGCGCCGGTGTGTCGGGCAGCGCCACCAGAAATTCCTCGCCCCCCAGACGCGCGACCAGATCGATGCCGCGCAAATTTTCCTGCAGGCGCCGCGCGAATTCCTTCAGCACCAGATCCCCCGCATTGTGGCCATAGCGGTCGTTGATCGATTTGAACCGGTCCAGATCGAGCATCATCACCGCATAGGGCAGCCCGCTTTCGCGCGCCCGCCCGACAATCCGGTTGATATGCTGTGTCGCATAACGCCGGTTGTACAACCCGGTCAGCGGGTCGATTACCGCCATGCGCAGGCTGTCGCGCACGTTGGAACGCAGCCGGTCCGAGTATTTCTTGCGTCGCATCTGCGAACGCAGCCGCGCCGCCATCTCGTTGGCATCGAAGGGCGCACAGATATAGTCGCTGGCCCCCAGGTCGAGCGCCTTGGTCGCGGTTTCCAGCCGCCCGTCCTCGACCACCAGCAGGATCGCCGATTGCCGCGTGCGCGGATTGGCCCGCAGCGTGGACACCAGCCGCAGCCCGTCATCCCCGTCCTCCAGAAACTGCGTGATGATAAAGGCATCCGGCGGTTCCCGCTCCGCCGCCTCCAGCACCGCCGCCTCGCGCCGGACGATCTCGACCGTGAAGGGAAAGCGCGAGCCGATACAGTCGCGCCAGTGCTGCCCGCGTGACTGGTCCTTGATGGCCAGCAGCACACTGCCCTCCTGATCGGTATCGAAACCGGTCGGGTCCATGAACTCCCCCAGCCCCAGCTCCTGCGAGGTGGTTTCGCGCAGCTTCAACTCGTCGAACATCATCTTGACGCGCATCAGGTTGCGCACCCGCGCAAACAGCGTCACATCGTTGATCGGCTTGTTGAGGAAATCGTCCGCCCCCGCATCCAGCCCGCGGATGCGTTCCTCCTGCCGGTTGGCGGCGGTTACCATCACCACGGGAATATGCGCCGTCGCCGGATCGGCCTTGAGCGCGCGACAGACCGCATAGCCGTCGATGTCCGGCATCATCACATCCAGCAGAATCATGTCCGGCAGTTCCGCCCGCGCCACCTCCAGCGCCTTTTCGCCGCAATCCGCCAGCAGCACATCGAAATAGGCAGCCGAGAGTTTCGCCCGCAATATCAAGCGGTTCGTTGCAATATCGTCCACTACCAGAATGCGCCCCGACATATCCCCTCCAAAACATTCCTTTGAATATCTTGGCAGTGGACAGGAAAACTCTTAACCAAAGGTTACCAACACAGGAGAAACCCGATGAATCGCGATTCCGCCGAACGGATCGGCATACAGGCGCTGGGCTGGCTGGCCGGAAACGACGAATATCTGCAACGGTTTCTCGATACCGGCGGGGCCAGCGCTGTCGATCTGCGCCAACGCGCGCAGGAGCCGGAATTCCTCGGCTTCGTCCTCGATTTCCTGCTGATGGACGACGCGATGGTTCTGGCGTTCTGCGCCGACACCGGTATCGCGCCCGAAGCCCCGATGCAGGCCCGCGCCGCACTTCCGGGCGGCGATATGCCGGACTGGACCTGACAGCGCCCCGCCACGCGGACGGGGCGCGCCATATCAGTTTCCGGTGCTGCCCTCGACGGTGCCGATCGCGCCTTCGATCACATCCGAAACCGCGCCGTCGACGGCATTCGTGGCGTTGTCAACGGCCTCCTGTGCAGCGGCGGCGGCTTCGTCAACCGCGGCTTGTGCCGCAGCGGCAGCCTCGTCGGCAGCCGCCTGTGCGGCGGCAGCGGCCTCGTCAGCGGCGGCTTTGGCTGCAGCCTCGGCTTCGGCCAGTGCTTCCTCGGCAGCGGATTTCGCGGCCTCTTCCGCAGCCATGGCCGCATCGGCCTCGGC
>JALSHL010000152.1 GCA_026982255.1 Paracoccaceae bacterium
TCCACCGCGACGATATGGCGATGTGAGGGAATTATGGACGTCAAACAGGTAGTGCAGGACATCGGCGAGAAGGCCAAGGCGGCAAGCGCCGAACTGGCCTTTGCCAGATCCGAAGACAAAACCGCCGCATTGATGGCGGCGGGGGATGCTGTCTGGAACAAGCGGGTCGAAATCATGGCCGCGAACCAAAAAGACATGGCCTATGGTCGTGGAAAAGGGTTGTCGGATGCCATGCTCGACCGGCTGATGCTGGACGAGGCACGGATCGAGGGCATTGTGAATGGCCTGCGCACCGTGGCCGGCCAACCCGATCCGGTGGGCAAGGTGATTGCGGAATGGGATATGCCCTCGGGCCTGCATATCCGCCGCATCCGCACACCGCTCGGCGTGGTCGGTGTGATCTATGAAAGCCGCCCGAACGTGACGGCAGACGCGGGTGGGCTGTGTCTGAAATCCGGCAATGCGGCGATCCTGCGCGGCGGCTCGGAAAGTTTCCACTCCTCCACCGCCATCCACGCCTGTCTGGTGGAGGGGCTGAAGGCCGCGGGCCTGCCCGAAGCCGCGATCCAGTTGGTCCCCACCCGCGACCGTGCGGCGGTGAGCGAGATGCTGACCATGACCGATACCATCGACGTGATCGTGCCGCGCGGCGGCAAGGGCCTCGTCGGGCTGGTCCAGCGCGAGGCCCGCGTGCCGGTGTTCGCCCATCTGGAGGGCATCGTGCATGTCTATGTGGACGCGGCGGCGGATGTGGAAAAGGCGCGCAAGGTGATCCTGAACGCCAAGACACGGCGCACCGGAATTTGCGGGGCGGCCGAGTGCCTGCTGATCGACCGCGCGTTTTACGAAAAACACGGCGCGCCATTCGTCACCGACCTGATCGAGGCGGGTATCGAGGTGCGCGCAGGCGAGGGGCTGGATGTCGAGGGCACTGTTCCGGCCTCTGACAGCGACTGGGGCAATGAATACCTCGACGCGATCATTGCCGCAAAACTGGTGGACGGGGTGGACGGGGCGATTGCCCATATCCGGCAATATTCCTCAAGCCATACCGACGCGATCCTGACCGAGGATCTGGCCACCCGCGACCGTTTCTTCGAGCGGGTGGATAGCGCTATCCTGATGCACAATGCCTCGACCCAGTTCGCGGACGGGGGCGAGTTCGGCATGGGGGCGGAAATCGGTATTGCCACCGGCAAGATGCACGCGCGCGGGCCTGTCGGGGCCGAGCAGCTCACCAGCTTCAAGTATCTGGTCGAGGGTGACGGCACTGTGCGGGCATAAAAAAGCCCGCCTCGAAAGGGGCGGGCCGTTTTCAATATTTTGCGAAACCTATCCGCGCCAGGTGCGCACCGGTCCGCTGTCCATATGGACAAAGTTGGAGCCGTAGTATTTCCCGACCCCGCCGGCACCACAGGCCAGCGCCGCCGCTGCCATCTGGCTGACCGAGCGCGATTTCAACCGCAGGTCGGCGGCCTTGGCTTTGACATGGAAAGAGTTGGAGGCAACGCCACGGCTGCGCGAACGCAACATGGCATTGGTTTTCGGCGAGCGATAGCCGGACAGCAGCAGATACGGTTCCGATGTTTCCATCAGACTGTGCGCTGCGGCTAGAATGTCGATGTTGGTGCGGTCATAGGCGATAGTTTCGTTTTCCCGCCAGTCACGCATGAAATAGCTGATTTCATCCAGAGCGGGCCGGATATACTCACCCTCGATCCAGTAGATGGTGTCAATCGTTTCGCCGGTCCGCTGGTTGTGCATGCTGATGCGCCGTACGTCTCCTGCGTGACGCAGCAGACCGGATGCCTTGGAATAGACAGGCGCGGCCGTCAGAACAGCAGTGCTCGCGAAAGCCGCAAGCAGGCGCCGGCGAGATGTTTTCGCTTGATTGGAATTCATTCTTGTCTGCCTCGTTCGTGTCTTTCCGGACGTTGTTCGACCGATTGTTTTTAAGACTCTGTACAGATAACGACTGCTTTACCTTCAGGTCTTATGACATGAAATGATTCGCAGGCCAAGTGGCAGATTTGCCTAAAAGTTTCGATTTGCAGAATTCTGCCTATAGAAAAAGCGGTTGAAGTGTCGCCTGCGGGACATGTTTTGTTCTTTTTCCTCTGTCGCAGATATCCCACAATGGGCAAATTAATGCCGATTTTCGACATTTTCCGCTCGAATGCGCAGGGCGGGCCGTGTAGTCAACCTTGTAAGGACGGGTTTTAGTGGCGTAGAGGGCACAATGTATCTTTTTGACAACAGGTTTTTCAAGTTTTCCGTTACGGCGCCGATATTGTTGCTTGCCTCCGGTCTGGGTGCGCCGCTTGTCGCGCAATCGACGGAAACCGTCGCTCTGGAAACGACTGTCGTTGCGTCGACTCTGAGCCGGGAGCAACAGATAGGGCAGGAAATTGCCACTCTGCTGTCCGCCGGTGGCGAGGCAACGCAGGAGCTTGCCGGCTTCTATGACGCTCGTGACAACCAGCCGATTTGGGCCGCTGACGATCGTGCGATCCTCGATCTTCTGACCGCGATCGAGCAGGCTCCGGCACATGGTTTGCCGTTGGTCCGCTACAATACCGCCGCGATTGAGGTTGCATGGAACGGATCGGACGCTCCGGCGGATATTGCCGCACTCGAAGTTGCTGCGGCGCAAGCCTATGTGCAGTTTGCCAAAGACCTGACTGCAGGTATGCTCAACCCGAAATCCATTAACCGCGAAATGAACTCCGAATGGCGGGTACCGGAGACCGCAACCGTTCTGGCCAACGTCGCTGCTGCGAGCGAGAAACGGGCGTTCTATAAAACCTTGCAGCCGTCTTCGCCGGAATACGGGATGATGCTGGCCGAAAAACGCCGTCTGGAAAAACAGGTAGCTGCGGAGAACGAGGCGATCCACG
>JALSHL010000153.1 GCA_026982255.1 Paracoccaceae bacterium
CGCCAGTTATCCGGATTTTTGTTCTGGCAAGGCGCAATCCCGCAGGAATAGCGGGGCTATTTCAAGGGGTTGCAACACAGCCAGGGCGGAAATCCGGATAACCCGAAGGGCGTGGATATCGCTTCATCCCAGCGGCGTGCGCCGCTTGCCAATAGAACCACTATTGACGGCGCGTCGCAAACCACTGATATTTCGCGATATTCACGCTGGCGGCGCGGGGTTTGTGAGTCTACGCCCTAATGACCATCAACTGTGACATAATGGGAATCGAGGCCGCGATACAGTGACCGGAAATGCCCGATGCCCATACAGGCGCGCTGTATGCCCCTTGCGATCAGCGCCTGTCCCTTTTGCCGGCTGAAAATGCCGGAAATTCCGCCTGCCAGCAGATAGGCGATAGCGTGGAATGTCCATTTAACAACAAGAAAGGCGTTGAGCAAACGCCCCGAAACTGCTCCGTAGAGCCGGATATTAACCCTGCCGAAATTATGCATGTAATGGATGCTAAGCGCGGTTTTTGCCCGAAATCCGGCGTTTTTGGGCAGAATATCCTCGTCACAACGTGCATCCTGCACCCAGAGAATTTTCACACCGGCGCGACGCAATCTCAGGGCAAGATCGGTATCCTCGCCTCCGGAAAGGTTATACGCCATATCAAACCGCATTCCCAACCCGTCCCGATCCAGCAACTCCCGTTTCAGCAACAGGTTGCCTGTCGTGATATCCCACAATGGCTGTCCGGTCCGGATATTGAACTTTTTCGGCGGCGGGAACCAGCGGGTCGCCCCTGCCGGGTTGTGCAGACGGACGGGACCGGCAAACGCCCGCGCGGCAGGAAAGCGTTCCATGGCCTCGCACATGGCGCGCAGCCAGACGGGGCTGACCCGCTCGTCGTCATCCAGAAATCCGATCCACTCCGCACCGGTTTCCAGCGACCGCTCGATTGCCGCGTTGCGTGCATGGACCAGGCCGGTGCGCTTTTCGCGGAAATACCGGATATCGAGGCGATTGCGGAAAGAGGCAACCACATCACGTGCAGGGGCAACCGGACCATTCTCGATCACCACCACGCAGAGCGGGATCCCCTCCGGATTATCCATGTCGGCGATAGTCTCCAGCAACCGGGACAGCATCCGGGGTCGTTCCCGCGTGCATATTGCCAAGGTCAGGGAGGATTTAGAAATAAATGTAGACATACGACCTTCCCAAAGGTTAGCATCCTGACAGTCTTAACCGTGGAGAGTACTATGATCAAAGTTATTCGCTTTGCCCTTGCGGGCATTTTCGCATCCGGCGCCGCTGTTGCCGGCACAACCGCCTATATGTCGCAATCGGCACCTGTCGAAATGGCGGAAGCCACTGCCATGTCCAGCACAGCCGGATGGCTGATTCCGCTGATTGCCATCGCACTCATCGTTCTGGCGGCCGGAAACACCAGCGGTTCCAACTACCAATAGTAACTTGGACATCGCCCAGTTGAAATTCTACCAAGCGCCGCGCCCGACAGCGCGGCGTTTGCTTTGACCACAACATATTGTCGCCCGGCCCGCTTTTCTGCCATAATGTGGAAAACAACAAGCAGAACAGAATCGGGCACCCCACATGAGCAACGCTTCGGACAGCGACCTTTTCAACGACTTCCCCTCGGATTACGACGCCTCGTCCATCGAGGTGCTGGAGGGGCTGGAGCCGGTGCGCAAGCGGCCCGGCATGTATATCGGCGGCACGGACGAACGCGCCCTGCACCATCTGGTGGCCGAGGTGCTGGACAACGCCATGGACGAGGCCGTTGCCGGTCACGCCAACCGTATCGGGGTGGAGCTGCATGCAGACTATTCCGTGACAGTCACCGATAACGGGCGCGGCATTCCGGTGGATCCGCATCCGAAGTTTCCTGAAAAATCCGCGCTGGAGGTCATCCTCTGCACCCTGCACGCGGGCGGCAAATTCGGCGGCAAGGCCTATCAGACCTCGGGCGGGCTGCACGGGGTCGGGGTGTCGGTGGTCAACGCCCTGTCGGATTTTGTCGAGGTCGAGGTGGCGCGCAACAAGGAACTGCACCGGCAGACGTTCTCGCGCGGGATCCCGCAGGGACCGGTGGAGAACCTCGGGACCGTGCAGAATCGGCGCGGCACATCGGTGCGCTTTCACCCGGATGCCGAGATTTTCGGACCCAGACTGAAATTCAAACCGGCGCGGCTGCTGAAAATGGTGCGCTCCAAGGCCTATCTGTTCTCGGGCGTCGAAATCCGCTGGAAATGTGCGCCGGAGGTGATCGGCGCAGGCGACGAAACCCCGACCAGCGCCACCTTCCATTTCCCTGGCGGGCTGGCCGATTACCTGAACGAGACCTTGCAGGGACAGGCGACATACGCCGACAAACCCTTTGCCGGCAGCGTGGATTTTTCCGAACGCTTCGGCGCGGATACGGTTGGCAAGGTGGAATGGGCCATCAACTGGACCCCTGCCCGCGACGGGTTCATCTCGTCCTACTGCAACACCGTGCCGACCCCCGAGGGCGGCACGCACGAAAGCGGCTTCTGGGCGGCGGTTCTGAAGGGCATCCGCGCCTATGGCGAGCTGGTCAGCAACCGCAAGGCGGCGCAGATCACGCGAGAGGACCTGACGGCGGGCGGTTGTGCCATGATCTCGGTCTTTATCCGCGAGCCGGAGTTCGTCGGCCAGACCAAGGACCGCCTGGCCACCACCGAAGCGGCGCGGCTGGTGGAAAATTCCGTGCGCGACCATTTCGACAACTGGCTGGCGGCAGACACGAAATCGGCGGGCGCGATTCTCGACTATCTGGTGCTGCGCTCCGAGGAACGCCTGCGCCGACGGGCGGAAAAGGAAACACAACGCAAATCCGCAACCAAAAAACTGCGCCTGCCCGGCAAG
>JALSHL010000154.1 GCA_026982255.1 Paracoccaceae bacterium
GGACGAGGGGCAACAGGGGCTGGCGCGGGAGCTGGCGCGGATGAACCTGCCGAGCAACATCTATACGCAATGGTATTGGAAGGTGGACCTGCACAACCTGTTCCACTTCCTGCGCCTGCGGGCCGACAGCCACGCCCAATACGAGATCCGCGTTTATGCCGACGCGATTTGCAACATTGTCGCAGACTGGGTCCCGCTGGCCTATGGCGCCTTCGAGGATTACCGCATGGGGGGGGTGCAGTTCTCGTCCAAGGGGATGGATGTGTTGCGCCGTATGCTTAAGGGGGAGAAGGTGACGCAGGAGACGAGCGGCATGAGTGCGGGGGAATGGCGGGAGTTGATGGGGAGTTTGGAGGGGTAGGCGGGAGGCTTCTTATTGCGGCGGCCTCCTCGGGTTACAGACCCCAACCTTTCACCGGTCAGTTCGGTGATAGCCCTGTATCAGCCCAAGCAGCCCATAGACTGCCGGCAAGATAGAAAATACAAACCACAGGGGCTCCGAGGCGATCGCCTCCCGAAATGTGCCCTCGGTCACCATCCAGTTGTAACCCCAGAAAAACGCAACGAAAAAAGTACCGGCCAGAATATAGCCAATATTCCACACCTTCATCGTTTTTTCCGAATATTCCATAATTCCAGTTTTTCCGACCAGTCAGTGACCATTATTACAAAATAGAGATAGATCGTTGGTAGTCAATATTCCTTGGGTGTCAAGGGCTTGCAGGAGCAGGAATTATCGTCGCGTGACGGGGCGTCACATGCGACATTCGCGCCGGTTGTGACTGCCCCAGCCACCCCCCATATGTCAGCGAATTCGAACATATGGGAGTATCAGAATGCTATCGAAACTTATCCCCGTCCTGCTGGTTCTGGCCTATGGTGCCATCTGGATCGGAGCCGCGCTCGTATTTGGCTATGCGGGCTTTATCGCGGTTGCCATTGCCAGCATGGTCATGACCTCTATCGCTATCGTTGTCGCGACGGCCGGATGAATGAAAAACGGCGGCGGAACCGAAGTTCCCGCCGCCGTTCGAATTCTTGTGGCAGGCCGAAGCCCGCAACCGGCCTAGTCGGCCAGTTTGAGGTCTGTAGCAGACTCTTTACCGTTACGGCCTGTTTCCAACTCGTAGGTAACTTTCTGGTTGTCGTTCAGGCCGGAAAGACCTGCGCGCTCAACAGCGGAAATGTGCACGAATACATCGCTGCCACCTGCGTCGGGTGCGATGAAGCCGTAGCCTTTAGTGCCGTTGAACCATTTTACGGTGCCTGTAGCCATCCGTAGTACTCCTTAGAATATTACCGTCCGCGAAATGCGACGGCTTGGTGCGGTTTGTCTTCGATAGTGAACCGTCAATCTTCTAGGAGGTCTTCGGGTCTGCAAAAACTTACTTCACGAGGGGCATATGGCCTATGTATTCCGGTAAATCAAGGGTTATATACTTTTAGTTTATTTTGGAGAGAGGGCGGAGATGCGTTTCTACGGGCTGAAAACCTGCGATACCTGTCGCAAGGCACTCAAGAGTTTGCGGGCGGCGGGGCACGAGGTGACATATATAGACGTTCGCGACGATGGCGTGCCGGAGGAAGTTCTCGGCTGGTTTCTGGTGGCTTTCGGGGACGATCTGGTGAATCGCCGCTCCACAACGTGGCGTAACCTGTCGGAGGAGGAGCGTGCGCAGGATGCGATGGAACTGTTGCAGGCACATCCGACCCTGATGAAGCGACCGGTGATTCACACGGAGCAGGATTTTTTCCTCGGCTGGGGCAAGGATGTGCAGGCGCGCTTGCTTGGGGCGGGGTCTACCCCTACATAAGGTCCGTTCAATAACAGGAGCGGACATGAAAAATGCAGCAATGGTTTTGGGAATTATCGGCGGCGCCGTCGGTATGATCGTCGGGTTCTTCGTCTATGGCTGGGTGGTTTTCACCGAATGGTTCGACGATCAGGCCCCGGGTGCTATCGACCAGGTGGCCAATGCCGACCGGCTGCAGATGGTCGGGCTGGTCGCGCCGATCCTTGCCATTGCCGGCGGAGCGATGGCGCCGAGACAGCCGGTTCCCGGTGCCGTGCTGATGCTGTTGTCGGCGGCGGGCATGTATTGGGGGCTCGGGTTCGGCGTGTTCACCATGTTTCCGATCGCCATGTGCGGCCTCGCCGGTATTCTGGCGATTGCCGGAATGCGCGAGAGCTAAATCCGCGGGCGGGAAAGAATCGGATAATAGAGGACAACAAACCCGAGGAAACCGCCAATCCAGCCGGTGGCCGAGGTATAGAGCAGCCAACCCGCCCCCGGCACCATTTCCGACCCGATGCGGAATATGACCGCCACCAGAATCGCCAGATAGAGCGCCACGATCCCGCCATTCGATTGTAGCGGCCGGCCGGAGTGGCCAAGGCTGACCCGTGTCATCATCGCCAGTGTCATGCCGCCAATTGCGCCGACCATCCATGCGTGCGGGATCTGCAGCGGGCCGCGCCAGCCCGGCAACAGCTCGCCCAGCCCCAGCATCAGGAACCCGACGGGGACAAAGACATAGGCTGCGTGCAGGACTGTCACCAGCGGCTCGGCAAATGTGCGCAAGCCACCCCAGCGGGCGACGCGCAGCAGATGCAGGATGCCCGCCGCCAGTGCCAGCCAACGGGTGAAGGGAGATTCGGGCAGAACCACCCACGCCGCCAGCGCCGCGCCGCCGGTGGCCATGGCGACAGAATCAAAACGATTGAACGGAGTCGGGAGCTTTGTGATTCCGTTGCGTTTCATCCAGTTGCCGGTGAAGCTGGGAATCACCCGTCCGCCGATCAGGATGATCAGCAGCAACGTCGCCGCGATCCCCAGGCGGATTCCGTAGCCTTCATAGGCCGTGCCCTGTGCTGCCTCG
>JALSHL010000155.1 GCA_026982255.1 Paracoccaceae bacterium
GTTTTCGCCCGGCTGCTCGTTCAGTGTCAGATCCTGCACCAGCGCGAAATAGCGGATCAGTTCGGGAACCAGCCCTTCGCCGACAGCATTCGCCTCGACAATTCTGAAGCGCGTTTCGTCAATCAGCGCCGGACAACCCGCACCCTCGCAGATCACCTTGTCCGCGGCGATGGAAATAACGCCGAGCGGTCCGCGCAATTCATAGGTCGTTCCATCAAAGGACAGCAATTCACCGGAAATCGCGACCACACGATCCGGAGACAACAGGGTCACCGGTTCACCCTGCGCGCCCGTGGCCCATAATGCCGTTGAAAGAAGAAGGGCGGCAGCCGGCCGCAATACGGTTCGTATAAACATGGTAACTCCCTGCAATTTATCCAAAAACCATCGGATATACGATGATTCAACCTTTACAACCTTTGCTCCCGGAGCCCGTGAAATCCGGACACAGGGAATCCTCCCCGCCCAGATTAAGGCGCTTTTCCGGAATCATTGCAAGCCGGACGGCCCGTTTCATCGAAATTCTTACCTGAGGTCGCGCCTCAATCACAAGTGTAGCGTTTTGATTTATATATATAATTATCGGACCCCGACGGAATCGCCCGCCGGTAGCTTTCCCGTGCGGTTATCGTTCCGAACCAGCGACTCACCTGTATAAACTGAGACAAATCAACGAAATAGCTTGCCACATAGACCGAATAGCCTACCGATATATCCACCGCGCTGAAGGTCGCAAGCAGGTATTCCCGTCCCGCCAGATGCGCGTCCAGCACCTCCAGCGTTTTTTCCAGCCGCCGCGCCTCCAGCTTCATGATCAGGGGCGAGCGGTCCTTGTCCTCGTAAATCACAATATGCTGCTGCGTCAGCGCCGCGCCATGCACCGCAACGGTTTCGGCGTAGTGCAGCCATTGCAGCCATTCCATGCGCTCGGGGTCGCCGGGGGCGCGATACAGGTCGCCACTGTCCAGCACCTCGCACAGGTATTCGGTGATGGCGCCGGTCTCGAACAGCACCCTGTCGTCGATCTCCAGCGCCGGAACCCGCCCCAGCGGGTGTTTCGCCAGATAGGTATCGGAGCGCAACTCCGGCCCGAAGTCATGCACCACCAGCTCGAAATCGGCGCCCAGTTCGTGCAGCAGCCAGAGCGTCCGCATGGAACGTGCCTGATGGCAATGGTGCAGGACCAGCCTCATCGTTCCACCCCGACAGCGGCCAGCACCATGTCGAGGTAAATCTCCTCGACCATATCGACCGACAGCCGCCCGCCGTCGCGGTACCATGTGTTCATACCGGTCAGCATGGCGATGATGGCAAAGGTCGCGACCTTGACGTCAGCCACCTTGAAATCCCCCGTCGCCTTGCCGTCGGCCAGAATGGATTGCAACAACCCCTCGTAACGGCGGCGCTGTTTCTCGATGCGGGCGAAATTGTCCGGCTCCAGATTGCGCAGTTCCATGTAGGAGATGAACACCTCCTCGGCGCGCGGCAGGTGGAAACGGATGTGGAAACGCACGAAACATTCCAGACGGCGCGCGGGGTCGTCGGTGTCGGGCTTGGGGGCGGCGTCCCATGCCTCCAGCAGTTCCTCCATATGGCGGTTGAGCAGGTCGAACAGCAGGGTCTGCTTGTCGGCGGTATACAGATAGAGCGCCCCCGCCTGCACCCCGATCTCGCGCGCGATCTGGCGCATGGACACGGCGGCGTAACCGTCGCGCGAAAACAGCTTCAACGCCGCCGCGCGTAATTGCCGCGCGGTTTCCTCGCCGCTTGAACCGGATTTGCGTGCCATTGCTGTCCCTGTTGTTTTTCCGAAGGTTAACTGAACGGTCGTTCAAATGTAAAGCCTACGCCTGGTCGAAACGTTTCTTTACAAAGGAGCCGGGCGCCGGTTCGATGACGCCATGCACCGCACCGGCCTTGCGCGCCGGCACCTTTTTGCCCGAGCGCCGTTTCAGCCATTTGTCCCAGTCGGGCCACCAGCTTCCGGCGGTTTCGGTCGCGCCCGCACGCCAGTCGTCCAGCGTTTCGGGGGTCAGGTCGCCATCGCTCCAGTATTGGTATTTCTTCGCGGCAGGCGGGTTCACCACCCCCGCGATATGGCCGGAACCGGACAGCACGAAACGCACCTTCGCGTTCTCCATCTTCCGCGCCCCGCAATAGACCGAATGCGCCGGTGCGATATGGTCGTCCACCGTGGCGATATGGTAGACCGGCGTGGTGATGTCGGTGATCGAGAGGGTTTCCCCCTCCACCTCCAGCGTGCCGTCCACCAGCCGGTTGTCGATATAGAAATTGCGCAGATAGAAGCGATGCACCCGCGCCGGCATCGCCGTTGAATCGGCGTTCCAGTAAAGCAGATCGAAGGGGAACGGCTCTTTCCCCAGCATGTAGTTATTGACGACATAGGACCAGATCAGATCGTTGGACCGCAGCATGTTGAAGGCGCTGGCCATGGTCTGCGCCGGCAGATAGCCCTGCTCCGTCAGGTCGTCGACCATGGCGATGGTCTGTTCGTCCACCATCACCTGCAACTCGCCGCCATCCTCGAAATCCAGCAACGCGGTGAAAAACGTGGCCGAGGCGACGCGCTTGTCCTTTGCCTTGCACATCTTCGCCAGAATCGTGCCGGTCAGCGTGCCGCCGATGCAGTAGCTGGCAAGGTTCACCTGCTTCTGCTCCGTTTCCTTCAGCACCACGTCGATAGCATCGGACACGCCCTGCATGTAGCTGCCCCATGTCTCGTCCTTCTGGTGCTCGTCGGGATTGACCCACGAGATGATGAAAACGGTGTAGCCCTGCTCCACCAGCCATTTCATCATGGATTTCTTCGGATTCAGGTCCAGCACATAGTATTTGTTGATCCACGGCGGAATC
>JALSHL010000156.1 GCA_026982255.1 Paracoccaceae bacterium
TGCGGGGCTTTCGGCAGGGGCGCTGTTGTCGCTGGCCTATCCGGACCGTATCGGCCTGCAACGCAAGGAGGGCAAGGGGCGTTACCTGCTGTCCGGCGGCAAGGGGGCGGTTGTGGCCGCGGAAGATACGCTCGCCGGTGCGCGGATGCTGGTGGCAGTCGATCTGGACGGTGACCAGCGCGAGGCGAAGCTGCGGCGGGGTGTGGCAATCACGGAGGGCGAAGCGCGGGCGCTGCACGAGGTGCGGGAGGTTCCGGTTTGCGCATGGTCGAAGCGGGAGCGCGCAGTGGTGGCACGACAACGGCTGATGCTCGGCGCGCTGGTGCTGGAGGACCGGCACTGGAAGGATGCGCCTCAGGATGCAATGGCGGCGGCGATGGTCGAGGGGGTGCGGGAACTGGGCCTCGACGCGCTGGAATGGAGCAAACCGGCGCGGCTGTTGCGGGCACGGGTCGAGTGGCTGCGGGCGCGCGGGACGGAAATGCCGGACATGTCGGATGCGGGGTTGTTGGCGGCGCTGGAAACGTGGTTGCAACCATTCCTCGGGGGGTGTCGCCGGGCAGCGGATTTGAAGAAAGTCGACATGCTGGCGGCGCTGGAGGCGCTGCTGGGCTGGGACGGCAGGCAGACCCTCGACCGGCTGGCACCCGCGACGGTCACCGCGCCGACGGGGACGCGGTTGCCCGTGGATTATGGCGGGGCGCAGCCCTCGGTGCAGGTGCGCTTGCAGGAAATGTTCGGGCTGACGGAACACCCTTGTGTCGGGCCGGACCGGATTCCGTTATTGGTCGAATTGCTGTCTCCGGCGCGGCGACCGGTGCAGACGACGGCCGATCTTCCGGGATTCTGGGCCAGTTCCTATGCGGATGTGCGCAAGGACATGCGCGGACGCTATCCGAAACACCCGTGGCCCGAAGACCCGACGCAGGCCGAGGCCACACGTCGGGTCAAGCCGAAACGTTAACGCAGGGTATCCTGCAGTTTGGCCGGAATGATCCGCCGCAGAACCGGCTCCGGCACGATGCGGGCCAGCAGATTGTTTTTCAGGATGAAGTGGTGGTAAAGCGCCGCCGCGACATGCAGACCGACAAAAGCCAGAAGTACCGAAGTCAGCGTCGTATGGACAAAAGCGGCCAGAGTGTTGGCCCCGAACCAGCCGACCAGACCGGAAACCGGAACCAGAAACAGCGCCAGATAGAGCAGGCCGTGGGTGAGTTTGGCCACCAGTTTCAGGCGCGGGTCCTCGTCTGCCGGTGCGTCGGGAACCCCTTGCCACAAGCGCACGACAAGGCGGAGAACCATCAGTGCAACGGTTGCGATCCCCAGAATGACATGTGCCTTGGCGAGAATGGGCGCGGCATTTTGCTGTGCCCCGCTGTCCACGACCTTTTCATAATATTCGGAAACGAAGTCCCCGCCCAGAAACTGGAGCAGGATCAGAAGGGCGATTGCCCAGTGGAGGGCAATCTGTGTGCGGGAATAGCCCGAAACGGTGCGTGCCATGATAAGTGCCTTTGTTGTTGGAATTCGAGGCAGACATAAAGACAGAAATTCCGCACGCAATACAATTCCGGTTTGTCCCGTCGGTTTATGCCGGTTTTATACCTGAAGGTATAGGCCGGTGACGGCAGGTTTCCACGAAATAACCGGCAGGTCTACGTCCTAGTGAACTTCGGGCACCATACCCTTTTCCGCCGCCAGTTCGCGCATGCGTTTTTGCAGTTTTTCGAAGGCGCGGACCTCGATCTGGCGGATGCGCTCGCGGCTGACGTTGTAGACTTTGGACAGGTCCTCCAGCGTTTTCGGTTCGTCCGAAAGGCGGCGTTCGGTCAAGATATGGCGCTCGCGTTCGTTAAGCTCCGCCATAGCGGCCATCAACAGCTCGCGACGTTGTTCCAACTCGTCCTTTTCCGCGTAATCCGCGGCCTGGTCGGCGTTCTCGTCCTCCAGCCAGTCCTGCCACTCGGCCGCACCTTCGCCATCGGTCTTGATCTGGGCGTTCAGGCTGGCATCGCCACCGCCCATGCGCCGGTTCATCGAGATGACCTCTTCCTCGGTGACGTTCAGTTCCTTGGCGATTTTGGCGACGTTGGCGGGGCGCAGATCGCCCTCCTCCAGCGCGCCGATCTTGTTTTTCGCCTTGCGCAGGTTGAAAAACAGTTTTTTCTGAGCACTGGTCGTGCCCATTTTGACCAGTGACCACGAACGCAGGATATATTCCTGGATCGAGGCGCGGATCCACCACATGGCATAGGTCGCCAGACGGAAACCCTTTTCGGGGTCGAAACGTTTGACCGCCTGCATCAGGCCAACGTTGGCCTCCGACACCACCTCGGCGGTGGGCAGGCCGTAGCCGCGGTAGCCCATGGCGATCTTGGCGGCGAGGCGCAGATGCGAGGTGACGAGTTTATGCGCCGCTTCGCTGTCCTCGCGCTCGACCCATGCCTTGGCCAGCATGTATTCCTCTTCCGGCTCCAGCATCGGGAACTTGCGGATTTCCCGCATGTAGTTCGACAACCCCTGTTCCGGTGACGGGGCCGGCAGTTTGCTGTAGTCGCTCATTCACTCTCCTCCAGTGCTGTTTAGCGCACATTGGGTGTTAAGATGGGGTTAACGGGGTGGGTTTTCAAGATTTTCGCCTGAATGCCCCCTGCTAACTATTTGGTAACTTGCGGGTCTTATAGCGGAGTTGCGGCACGGATTAAACGGCAATCAGGGGGATCATGCCAAGGCGGAAAGAACGGATTTCATATCGGCCGGAAGATCGGCGGAAAACTCCATGTTTTCCTTGCTGATCGGATGGACAAAGCCGAGTGTCGCGGCGTGCAGGGCCTGTCGTG
>JALSHL010000157.1 GCA_026982255.1 Paracoccaceae bacterium
TGCGCGCGCTCGGTTTTGACGGCGACATCACCCTGATCGGCGAGGAACCGGTGCCCCCCTACCAGCGCCCGCCGCTGTCGAAAAAATACATGCTGGGCGAGATGGAGGTGGAGCGCCTCTATCTGCGTCCCGAGGCATTTTACGCCGAACAGAACATCACCCTGCGCACCAACGCCCGCGTTACCGCCATCGACCCGCAGGCCAAAACCGTGACGCTGGACAACGAGGTGCTGCCCTACGACCAGCTGGCCCTGACCACCGGCTCCACCCCGATCCGCCTGCCCGACGCCATCGGCGGCGGCCTCGGAGGGGTCTACACCGTCCGCACCCTCGCCGACGCCGACGCCATGGCACCCGAATTCACCGAAGGCCGCCACGTTCTGGTTATCGGTGGCGGCTACATCGGGCTGGAGGCCGCCGCCGTCGCCGCCGCCAAAGGCCTGAAAGTCACCCTCGTCGAGATGGCGGACCGCATCCTGCAACGGGTCGCATCGCCCGAAACCTCGGACTATTTCCGCGCGCTGCACCGGCGCCACGGCGTCGACATCCGCGAAGGCGTCGGGCTGGAGCGCCTGAACGGCGATACCCGCGTCACATCGGCCACATTGTCCGACGGTTCCACCCTCGACATCGACTTCGCCATCGTCGGCATCGGCATCCGCCCCGCCACCGCACTGGCCGAGGCCGCCGGCCTGACCATCGACAACGGCATCCGCGTCGATTCGCACGGCCGCACCTCCGACCCGTCGATTTTCGCCGCTGGCGACTGCACCAGTTTCCCCTACAAGGGCGGCCGCATCCGTCTCGAATCCGTGCCCAACGCCATCGAGCAGGCCGAAGCCACCGCCGCCGCCATGCTCGGAGACACCGGCGAATATCTGGCGAAACCGTGGTTCTGGTCCGACCAATACGACGTGAAACTGCAAATCGCCGGCCTGAACGCGGGCTACGACAGGGTCGTCGTGCGCGATTCCGGTGGCCCCCGTTCGCACTGGTATTACAGGGGCGAGACCCTGCTGGCCGTGGACGCCATGAACGATCCGCGCGCCTATATGGTCGGCAAGCGGCTGATCGAATCCGGCAAATCCCCCGACCCGCAGGCCGTGGCAGACCCCGAAACCGACCTCAAATCGCTGCTGAAATGAGGATCATCGGCGGCAGGTTCAAAGGCACGGCGCTCGCATCGCTGGGCAAGGGCGACAGCGCCGCACACCTGCGCCCGACCAGCGACCGCGTGCGCGAAAGCCTGTTCAACGTGCTGGAGCATGGCAACTACCCCCCCGTCCGGGGCGCCCGCGTCCTCGACCTGTTCGCAGGCACCGGCGCGCTCGGGTTCGAAGCCCTCAGCCGTGGCGCGGCCACTGTGCAATTCGTCGATGACGGCGCCAGGGCCGCCAGCCTGATCCGGCGCAACGCCGAAACCCTGCGGGTTGGCAAACAGATCAAGATCTATCGCCGCAACGCCCTCAAACCCGGCGAGAACCGCGAAGCCCCCTTCGATCTGGTTTTCCTCGACCCGCCCTACGGCAAGGGTCTGGGCGAGAAAGCCCTCGCCGCCGCCGTCGCCGGAAACTGGCTCGCCAACGGCGCGCTTGTGGTATGGGAGGAAAACACCCCGATCCTGCCGCCCGCCGGTTTCATCCTGCTGGATTCGCGCACCTACGGCGGCACCACCATCAGCATTCTGACACGCGAAACACCATGACCGACTACCCCGCCCTGCGCAAAACCGTCGCCGCCCTTGTCGCGGGCGAAACCGACGAGATCGCCAAAATGGCCACCCTCGCCTGCGAGATCTACCACGCCGACGACCGTTTCGACTGGGTCGGCTTTTACCGCGTCACCGGACCGGAGCTGCTGAAAATCGGCCCCTATCAGGGCGGCCACGGCTGCCTGACCATCCCGTTTTCGCGCGGCGTCTGCGGTGCCGCCGCCCGCACCGGCAAAACGCAACTGGTGGCGGATGTGGACGCCTTCCCCGACCACATCGCCTGCGCCAGCTCCACCCGCTCCGAAATCGTGCTGCCGGTATTCGTGCGCGGCAGGCTGATCGCCGTGCTGGACATAGACAGTGACCGCCCCGATGCCTTTACCGAAACGGACGCCGCCGCGCTGGCAGAAATCCTTGCCGAGACCTTCGACGCCGCCTAATATCGGCCCGAAAGGGGAAAACATGAGACCTGCGCACCTGATCTGGATACCGGCCCTGTTGCTCCTCGTCGGCTGTTTCAGCCCCGAAAACCAGTATGGCCGCGTCTGGGACAGCGCCAAACGCACGCAAACCGTGCTGGACGTCATCGTCCCCCCGAACGCCCCGTCACAAAGCAACATCTATTTCCGCGTCACCGGCCCTGACGAGAAAGAACATCTCGGCATCGACCTGATCGGCCCGCGCGGCATCCCCGTGATCGCGCCCGCCGACGGTCGGGTGATACAGGTCTATACCGACCCGTTCTATGGCAAGCAGGTGGTGATCGACCAGGGCAGGGACGCGGACGGAAACCGCATCAGGACCCACTTCAAACATATGGATTCGCAAACGGTCACGGTCGGCGATACGGTCACGCGCGGGCAGCAGATCGGCACGCTCGGCAATACCGGCGCGCTGTCCGGCGGGCTGGTGCATCTGCACTACGAGGTCCTGCAGGAAATGCGCTATGGCCGTTTCGATCAGGTGGATCCCAACCTGTTCTGGGTCGATGGTCCGGGCAATGTCACCTGCTTCGATCCCGCCCGCGACTGGCCCGCCGGTCCGTTCCGCGCCACCTATCCCGTCGTTTGCCGTTGAAACTGTTTCACAAAACTTTCACTTGATCGTCCGGTCAAAACCGTGCCATTT
>JALSHL010000158.1 GCA_026982255.1 Paracoccaceae bacterium
AAGGCGCTGAACACGCAGTGGCGCGGGTGGCTGACGGGGCAGCTGCGCGACATGGAAATTGCGGTGGACGACAGCTTCGGCAATTTTGTGCTGGCGCGGTTTGCCTCGGCGGATCAGGCCCTTATGGTGGACGGCGTGCTGCGTGCGCGCGGGTTGATTGTGCGGCAGGTGGCCGGTTACGGTTTTCCCGAAGGGCTGCGGATCACCGTCGGGGACGAGATCGCCTGCCGGCAGGTGGTGCAGGGAATACGGGATGCTTTGGAAGGCGGGGACGCATGAGCGAACAGTTTGAACATGTGGCCCTGATCGGGCTGGGGCTGATTGCCTCGTCTATTTCGCATGCGATGCGGCGGGCGGGCATGACGGCGCGGATCACCGGCACGGCGCGGTCGGCCACCACGCGGGGCAAGGCGCGCAAGCTGGGGATTTGCGATCAGGTGTTCGATACGGCGGCCGATGCGGTGCGGGGGGCCGATCTGGTTATTCTGGCGGTGCCGGTTGGCGCGATGGCGGCGGTGGCGAAGGAAATCGCGCCGGTGCTGGAGCAGGGCGCGATTGTGACCGACGTGGGATCGGTGAAACGGGCGGTGATTTCGGCGGTAAAACCTGCACTTCCCGAACATGTTCATTTCATTCCCGGACATCCGCTTGCAGGAACCGAACAATCTGGGCCGGAGGCGGGATTTGCCAGCCTTTATGACAATCGCTGGTGCATCCTGACGCCGGAGCCGGATACGGACGAGGGTGCATTGACGAAACTCGCGGCATTCTGGAAGGCGCTGGGGGCCAATGTCGATACGATGGATGCGGATCACCATGATCTGGTGCTGGCGGTGACGAGCCACGCGCCGCACCTGATTGCCTATACGATGGTCGGCGTGGCCGATGATCTGGGACGGGTGACGGAGAGCGAGGTTGTGAATTACTCGGCCGCCGGTTTCCGCGATTTTACGCGGATTGCGGCCTCGGATCCGACCATGTGGCGCGATGTGTTTCTGAACAACAAGGACGCGACGCTGGAAATTCTGGGGCGCTTTACCGAGGAGCTGTTCGCGCTGCAACGGGCGATCCGCACCGGTGATGGCGAGCATCTGCACGATTATTTCACGCGCACGCGGGCAATCCGGCGCGGGATTATCGAGGCGGGGCAGGATACGGATGCACCGAATTTCGGGCGCGACGAGGAGGACGACGGATGATCGCGGGGCGCACAGGGCTGTGGATTTTGCTGGTGGCGGCTTTGGCCGGTTGCGGGCGGGCCAGCAGCACGCGAGAAGCGACAGGACAGCACGCGCCGGATCTGGCGGGAATGGAGCGACTGTGCGGTAATCCTTCGTTACAGGGAGTGAAACTGCCGCGCATTACCGAAAGCAACCCACGGTGCGGCATTCGCAATCCGGTGCAGGTGTTTTATGTATCGGGTGTCGAGATGAATCCGGCGCCGGTGTTGAATTGCGATGCGGCCAATGCGCTGGCAACATGGGTGAATGGGGCGGCAATACCGGAGGTTGCGGCCATCGGCGAACGGCTGACAAGGCTACGGGTAGGGTCGCACTATGCCTGCCGGACCCGCAATTCTGTGCCCGGGGCGAAGCTGTCGGAACATGCGACCGGCAATGCCATTGATATTACCGCGTTTACGCTGGAAAGTGGCAAGGTTTATACGATTCTCGAAGGTTGGTCCTCGCGCGCGTTCGGGGCGGTGATGCGGAAAATTTATCGCAAGGCATGCGGAACTTTCGGGACGACACTCGGGCCGAATGCGGATGCTGCACATCAGGACAATCTGCATTTCGATGTGGCCTCGTATCGAAGCGGAGCCTATTGCCGGTAGATCAGCGCCCGAAGTAGGGAGCGTAGCCGATAGACACGGGGCCGATGTAGGCTTTGCCGTTTTTGAAGGTCAGCGGGATTTCGATACTCTCGGGGTTGCCGCTGATGCCCGCGATCAGGCCGAGGGCCTTTTCCACGTTTTTCGCGATGTCCGGTGCGAGGCTGCCGGAGGTTTGGGCCACTTCCAGCAGTTTGCGCCAGTTGCGGGCCTGAAGGGTGATTTTCCCCTTGGCAAACCCGCTCGCTTCGATGGTCAGGTTGCCGGCACCGCGCAGCTCCAGCGTACCCCAGTTGAAGGTCAGTTCGCGCAGTTTGATGGTTTGCAAGCGGGGGTTTTGGCCTTCGATGGCAAAACGGTCCCATGGTTTGTCATAGGTGAGCGTGGCGTCGAGTTTGGCTAGCGGGATGGTATCGGGCAGCAGGCCGGCGGGATCGACCTGTCGGCGCCAGCTTCGGGCAGGGGTCAGGTTGTTGAAGCGCAGGAACAGATCGTAGGCGGGGGCGTCGGTGACGGTCTGGCTGGCGAAAAAGGCGGTGGCGATTTCACCGGCCGTGGCGCGCCAGCCGGTGGCGCCCTCGAACACGCTGGATCTGGCTTCGAGTTGCAGGCGGTCGAGCGCCAGCGAGGTTTCCGGTTTGAAAACGATGGAGGCGCGGGCCAGTTCGCTTTCGATCGAGACACGCTCGTTCAGGCCGGAGACGACCTGCTTGCCGGGGAAGGCGACGATGATATGGTTAGGCTTGTAGGACAGGGCGAGGATCCAGAATTCCGGCGCACTCCATGCCCAGTCGTTGGCCGGATCGGCAAGCTCGAGGTTCTTGATCACCGTGTCGAACCGGTTGGGAAAGCCGATGACCTTGAGGCTGTCGGTTTGCGCCACCCAGCCGGCGGCGCGGCGGTCCTGCAGCCACAGCTCCAGCGCCTTTTGCTGCGCGGTAGCACCGGTCCACCAATAGGCTCCCCAGCCGAGAACGGCCAGAAAAACCAGAGTTGCCAGAGCGCGC
>JALSHL010000159.1 GCA_026982255.1 Paracoccaceae bacterium
CGATGACCTTGAGGCTGCCGGTTTCTGCGACCCAGCCGGCGGCGCGGCGGTCCTGCAGCCACAGATCCAGCGCCTTTTGCTGCGCGGTAGCACCGGTCCACCAATAGGCTCCCCAGCCGAGAACGGCCAGAAAAACCAGAGTTGCCAGAGCGCGCATGGACATCCTCCCCGAATTGCGTAGTCTGCCGCCTTATAGCAGACAGGTGTGCAGGGGCCAGTGACAATGACGGCAGAGGCGTTTTGGGTTTTCGGATACGGATCGTTGCTCTGGCGGCCGGGGTTCGAATATGTGGAGCGGCGGTTGGCGACGCTGCACGGGTTTTCCCGTTCGTTCTGTATGTATTCCTATCACTATCGCGGCACGAAAGAATCGCCGGGGCTGGTATTGGCGCTCGATCCGCAGGAAGGGCATGCCTGTCAGGGGGTCGGGTTCCGTGTGGCAGAGGAGCGGGCCGACGAGGTGCTGGCCTATCTGCGCGAACGCGAGCTGGTGTCCTATGCCTATCTGGAGGAGCGTCATCCGGTGCGGTTTCATGACGGTGGCGAGGCCGAGGCGCTGTGCTACATCATCAACCGCGAACACGAACAATATGCGGGCGGGCTTGATCTGGCGGCGCAGGCCGAGATCATTGCGCGGGCCGAGGGCGGCATGGGACGCAATGACGAGTATTTATGGAACACGGTTGCCCATCTGGAAGAACTGGGTATCCGTGATGCCGAACTGGACGAACTGGCGGAACGGGTGAAGGCGGCCACGCGCGCGTAGCCGCCTGCGGTGTCAGAGGTTTTCGACCTCGACGCTCATGCCCTCGGCGGCGAGAATTTTCACCACATCGCCGGGTTTGGCGCTCTGGCCTTCGGGCCATGTTGCGGCCCAGCGCAGGCCCTCGATTTCCACATGGCCTTCGCCAAGGTCGAAATCGGTGACGCGGGCCTTTTTACCGATGATCTGCTTGGTGCGCTGGTTGAGACTGGTTTCCGGCTCCTCCGACGGCTGGAAGAAACGGCGTCCGACAAAGGTGATCGCGATGGCCAGAATGGCAAAGGCAGAGACCTGTATCGGGCCGGGCATGGTCGGGATGATCCACAGCAGAACCGCCATGATAATCGCCGCCAGTCCGGGCCAGATCAGGAAGAAGGAAACGACAACCATTTCCAGCGCCATCAGCAGCAGGCCGAAGGATACCCACCACCACGGGGAAATCCCCTCGAGGAATGTGAACAGATCCATGGCCGGTTACTCCGTGCTTTTGCCGACAGCCTTGGCGATGTCGGTGATGCCGGCGATGGAGCCGAGCAGGCCGGAAGCCTCCAGCGGCATCATGATGGTTTTGCTGTTCGGCGAACCGGCGATGTCTTTCAGGGCCTCGGTGTATTTCTGGGCCACGAAGTAGTTGATGGCCTGAATGTCACCTGCGGCAATGGCCTCGGAAACCATCTGCGTTGCCTTGGCTTCGGCCTGTGCCTCGCGTTCGCGGGCTTCGGCGTCGAGGAAGGCGGCTTCGCGGCGACCTTCGGCCTCGCGGATCTGGGCCTCGCGCAGTCCTTCGGCTTCGAGGATGGAGGCCTGTTTCTGGCCTTCGGCCTGCAGGATGTCAGCGCGTTTCATACGCTCGGCTTTCATCTGGCGGGCCATAGCCTCGTTGATGTCTTCGGGCGGGGCGAGGTCCTTGATTTCGACGCGGGTGACTTTTACACCCCAGTTATGTGATGCTTCATCGATGACGGTTAGCAGGCGGGCGTTGATGTGGTCGCGGTTCGACAGGCTTTCATCCAGATCCATCGAGCCGATAACCGCACGGATGTTGGTCATGGCAAGGTTGGTCAGGGCGCGTTCCAGATCGCGGACCTCGTAGGCGGCCTGCGAGGCATCGACGACCTGATAGAAGGCGACCGCGTCGGCCATCACCATGGCGTTGTCTTTGGTGATTACTTCTTGCGACTGGATGTCGAGAACGGTTTCCATCATGTTGATTTTTGCGCCGATCTTGTCCATCAACGGGATCAGGAACCGCAGACCCGGTTTCAGGGTGCGGGTGTAGCGGCCGAAACGCTCGACGGTCCATTCCTCGCCCTGCGGAACGGTTTTCACCATCAGGTAGAGCATGATGACAGCAAAAACCAGTATCACCAATGCGAGTGCGCTAATTGATTCCAGCATGTAATTTCCTTCCCTCTATGTCCGTTGAAACGGGCATTTCCAGTAACAATAAACCCGTAAAAAAACACATTTGAAGCGGTGTTTGATTAGGGAACTACCGGATACATATGGGGATTTTTGCGGAAATTGCAATAAATTCCCGTATCGAAAACCCTGTTGGATTTCCTGATAGGCAACAGTAGAGTGGCTGCCAGACCACATGCCGTAGTGCAAGGAAAGACCTGTTATGTTCCTCGATACCAAGAACGATCCCGAATTCTCGCCGCCGTTCCGGCAAATCCTGACAATGCTGGTGATTATCGTGCTGTTCGCGGTGGCTGTCTATTTCATGTATCCGACGGTTTCGCCGATTTTCCTGACCTCGCCCTGGCTGAACGGGTTTATTATCGCGGTATTCTTGTTCGGGGTTTTCATGACCTTCTGGCAGATGCGCACCCTGTTTTCGGCAGTGAGCTGGATCGAGGGGTTCGCACTGGACCGGCCCGGGCACGAATTCGTCAAGGCGCCGCGGTTGCTGGCCTCGCTGGCGGCACTGCTGCATGACAGCCGGTCGCGCAAGTCGCTGACCTCGGGGTCCACGCGCTCCATTCTGGATTCCGTGGCAACGCGGCTGGACGAGGCACGCGATATTACCCGCTATATCATCAACCTGC
>JALSHL010000160.1 GCA_026982255.1 Paracoccaceae bacterium
ACCACGTCCTGCATCATGGAGGTCAGCTGATAGGCCGTCACCGGATCCATGATACGGGTGGAGTTGTCCTTGACCCACGGCTCCCGCTCGGTTTCGAGATCCGGTGCCTGGCAGCCTTCGCAAATGCGTTTGTCGTGGCGGAAAATGGTGTTGCCATAGCGGTCCTGCACACGGTCTACCAGCGTCGGCTCGATCTGCTTACCACCGTTGGCGAAACGCCCGTAGGCCGCGACCATGCGATACAACGTGGTTTCCCCCGCGCCGAGCGCATAGGACAGCAGTTGCGGCATGTCATCGTAAACGCCGAAACGTTCGGCATAGGCACTGACCACATCCATCCCGACGCTCTGGGCGATGCGCACGGTCATCAGGTTGCGCGAATAGACGATACCGGTGCGCATCGGCGCCGGACCATAGAACTTGCGCGACGAGTTGCGCGGGCGCCAGATACCCTCGGCGGTTTCCACCTCGATCGGGGCATCTACAACGATGGTGGCCGGCGAATAACCGTTATCGAGGGCCGAGGCATAGACAAACGGCTTGAAGGCCGAACCCGGCTGGCGATAGGCCTGCGTTGCCCGGTTGAACACGCTGGACTGGTAGGAAAAACCGCCCTGCATGGCCAACACACGTCCGGTGACGGTATCCATGGCCATGAACGCCCCGTTGATCGCCGGAATCTGCTCCATCTCCCAATGGTCGAACGCGCCGTCTTTCTCTTTGGCGGAAACCAGAATGACATCTCCGGCCTCCCAGATATCGGCGGCGGTTTTCGGCGTCTTGCCCGGCTTGTTGTCCTCGGTCAGCTTACGCGCCCATTGCGTGGTTTTCACGGTGATGATGTTGCCGCCTTCGGGCTCGGGAATATCCTCGATACCGACGCGGACGGATTTGTCGTTCACTTCCAGCACCACGGCGATGCGCCAGCCCTCGATATCGCGCGGCAGTGTCAGATCGAAAATCGCCTTGCGCCACTCGGCCTCGGACATATCCGCCACCCCCTCGACCCGTGTAAGCGGACCGTAATAGACTTCGAGGTTCCGGTCATACTCCACCAGCCGTTTTTGCAGGGCCTTGGCTGCAACACGCTGCAGTTCGGGGTCCATGGTCGCGCGAATGGCCAGTCCGCCCTCGAACAGCGCATCGGCGCCAAGCGTATTCGACAGCTGGCGACGGATTTCGTCGGTGAAATAGCTGCGCGGCGGCAATTTGGATCGTGCCGAGGGCAACTCGCCCCCCTGCACGGTCAACAGCGGCTCGGCCTTGGCGGTCGCGGCCTCTTCCTGCGTGATATAGCCGTTTTCGGCCATTTCCTTGAGGATAAAATTGCGCCGCTCCACCGCACGGTCGTGGTTGCGCACCGGCTGGTAGTCGTTCGGGTCTTTCGGATGCACGGCCAGATAGGCGGCCTCCGCAATCGACAGCTCTTCCAGCGTTTTGCCGAAATAGGTCTGCGCCGCAGCCGTCACGCCATAGGAGTTCTGGCCAAGAAAGATCTCGTTCAGATAGAGGCTGAGGATTTCCTCCTTGCTCAGCGTGTTCTCGATGCGCGCGGCAAGGATGATCTCCTTGACCTTGCGTTCGATCTTGCGGCTGCCATCGAGCAGGAAGTTCTTCATTACCTGCTGGGTGATCGTCGAGGCCCCGCGCAGGCGCCCGCCCCGCGCCGCATCGACCAGCGCCTTGACAATTCCGAGTGGATCATAACCCGCATGATGATAGAAATTCTTGTCCTCGGCGCTGATGAAAGCGTTTTTGACCACATCCGGAATTTCGTCGATCGGTGTGTAAATCCGCCGCTCGCGCGCGAATTCGTCCATCACCAGCCCGCGGCCGGAATAGATGCGCGACAGGGTCGGCGGCTCGTAATTCGCCAGTTGTTCGTAATTCGGCAGGTCATGACTGTATATCCAGAACAGTGCCGCAAGGCCCAGAAAAGCCATGAACAGACCGAGGGTTATCCATGTGAACAGGAACCCGAAAAACTGGAGTATTATTCTGAGCAACGATTCGACCTCCTGTGGATTTCGCAGGTATAGTCGAGCAACGCAGAGGCGTCAAAACCCTCTTATCGCTTCGGCGCCCTTCTGCCGCAAAAACTTGTTACCCCGCGAAAGTCTGTTTTCGGTTGTATTCCTTTGCACGAAGTGGCTAATGTGGGTCGACCGGGCCATTCCTGTAGTTTGATGGCCGGCCAGAGAGTTTTGTCACGGCGCGCAAGTCAAGGCATCCAGCCCGCAGCACGTGACCGGCGTTTACGCCACCCGCTAATCCTGCCCGACGGAAATTCGGCGCAGCTTCAACAATCTGGCGCGCATGCGCCGAGGATATAACCGCGATGAAACGCGCCGGAACAGACAGGACAGGAAACAGGGGCACCGCCTCTGTTTTTTCCGCTGTCCCGCGCATTTCCTCCCAAACACACATCACGAACGGACCGCCCCTTTTGCAAATCGGGGCGCCGCCCGGACGTCGTAGAAAGTCAATATGCCAAAGAAAATGCTTATCGATGCCACCCACGCGGAAGAGACCCGCGTCGTTGTGGTCGATGGAAACAAGGTCGATGAATTCGACTTCGAATCGCTCAACAAGCGCCAGCTTGCAGGAAACATCTATCTAGCCAAGGTCACGCGGGTCGAACCCTCGTTGCAGGCCGCTTTTGTCGATTATGGCGGCAACCGGCACGGTTTCCTTGCCTTCAACGAGATCCACCCGGACTATTACCAGATACCCGCCGCGGACCGTCAGGCCATTCTGGAAGAGGAGGCTGCCGAAGCCGCCCGTCTGCGCGAGGAAGAGGAAAAAGCCGAGAAGCCGAAATCCCGCTCGCGCCGCCGTCGCAGGAAGCCGGCCGAGGCCGCAACCGACGGCGCACCGGCCGAAACCGATGCCGTTGTTTCCGAAGACGCCGCGCCCGGCGAGGAAGATCAGCCCGACCTGGTCGATGTGCCGGAAAACCGCGACGCCGACGAGGGGATCGTCGAAGACGCCGAAATCATCGGCGAGGTCATTGAACCCGAGGTCGAGGAAATCGCCGCTGTCGACGTGAAAGAGGAAATTGCCCCGCGCAAGCCCCGTCCGCGCCGCTACAAGATTCAGGAGGTCATCAAGGTGCGCCAGATCCTTCTGGTGCAGGTGGTGAAAGAGGAACGCGGCAACAAGGGTGCGGCGCTGACCACATACCTGTCGCTGGCCGGTCGCTACTGCGTCCTGATGCCCAACACCGCGCGCGGTGGCGGGATCAGCCGCAAGATCACCAATCTCGCGGACCGCAAGAAACTCAAGGAAATCGCCAATTCCATCAACGTGCCGCAGGGCGCGGGGCTAATCGTGCGCACCGCCGGTGCCAACCGCACGAAGTCCGAGATCAAACGCGACTACGAATACCTGCTGCGCCAGTGGGAGCAGATCCGCGAACTGACCCTGAAATCCATCGCGCCGACCCATATCTACGAGGAAGGTAGCCTGATCAAACGCTCGATCCGCGACCTCTACAACAAAGAGATCGACGAGATTATCATTGACGGAGAGCGCGGCTATCGCGAGGCCAAGGACTACATGAAAATGCTCATGCCGTCCCATGCCAAGAACGTGAAACGCTATACCGAGTCCCTGCCGCTGTTCTCGCGCTTTCAGGTCGAGAGCTACCTCTCCGGCATGTTCAACCCGACGGTGCAGCTCAAATCCGGCGGCTATATCGTCATCGGCATTACCGAGGCACTGGTGGCCATCGACGTGAACTCCGGTCGGGCAACCAAGGAAAACTCGATCGAGGAAACCGCGCGCAAGACCAATCTGGAGGCAGCCGAGGAAGTGGCGCGCCAGGTGAAACTGCGCGACCTGGCCGGTCTGATCGTCATCGACTTTATCGACATGGAGGACCGCCGCAACAATCTGGCGGTGGAAAAACGCCTCAAGGACAAGCTGAAAACCGACCGCGCCCGTATTCAGGTCGGCCGGATTTCCAGCTTCGGCCTGCTGGAAATGTCACGCCAGCGTCTGCGTCCGGGCATGCTGGAGGCTTCGACACAGCCCTGCCCGCATTGTCACGGCACCGGCCTGACCCGCTCCAACGATTCCATGGCCCTGTCCATCCTGCGCGAGCTGGAAGAGGAAGGTGTGCGCAAGCGTTGCAAGGAGGTGCTGGTCAGCGTGCCGATAGAGGTCGGAAACTATATGCTCAACCAGAAACGCGAGCATGTGGCGATGATCGAAAGCCGTTTCGGCCTGTCGGTCCGCATCGAGATCGACCCGCATCTGATCTCGCCGGAATACAAGATCGAGCGCCTGAAGGTCGCGACCCGCATTGTGCCGGAAGCCGAGGTTCTGGACTCCATTTCGGTGGAATACGAGCCGGTTGACGAAGCCGAGGAAGCTGCGGCAGACACGCCGGAAGCCGAAGCTACCGCAGAGGAGGCTCCGAAGAAACGTCGCCGCCGTCGCCGCCGTGGTGGCAAGGGACGTGGCGGCAACAGCGAGCAGACCGCAACCGAAAACGCAACTGAAGAAGGTTCGACAGAAACCGCACCGGAAGCAGCGGAGGCAGAACAGCCTGCCGAAGGCGTCGGCGAGGAAAGCAAGCCGAAACGCAGCCGTTCACGCAGCCGCCGCCGTAAATCCGACGAACCGGCAGAAAACCCGCTAGGCGAGGTGATCGAGAGCGGCGAGGCTGACACCGCGCCGGTAGAGGTGCCCGAAGCCAAGACGGAAGAAGCCCCGAAACCGAAGCGCAAACGCGCACCGCGCAAGAAGAAGGTGGAAGCCGAAGCGCCGATCGAAGAAAAACCGGCCGGAGAGCCCGTAGAAGCGGAAACGGCTCCGGAACCCGAGGTAACATCCGAGCCGGAACCTCAACCGGTGGCGCACACCCCCGAACCGGCCCCCGCACCGGAACCGGAATCGGTCGCCGATGCGCCCGCAGAACCGCCCAAGCCGAAGAAGCGCGGCTGGTGGTCGCTCGGATAGAAACGGAAAGGCCCCTCTACGGGGCCTTTTTGTTATCCGCCATCCAGCGTTTCAGACGCGCGACCCCCTCGACGATATCTTCGGTGGCACGGGCATAGGAAAACCGCAGGCTGCGGTTGCCGCGCGCCGGATCGAAATCGAGGCCGGGCGTTACAGAAACGCCAGCCTCCAGCAACAACCGTCGCGCCAACGCCACGCTGTCGTCGGTCAGCTCGGAAACATCGGCGTAAATGTAGAACGCTCCGTCCGGCGGCGCGATGCGGGTAAAGCCGGCCTTCGGTAGCTCCTGCAACAAAATCTCGCGATTTTTGGCATAAACAGCCAGATTTCCCTGCAACTCCTCCTCGCAATCCAGCGCCGCCAGTGCCGCGATCTGCGAGGCATGTGGCGCGCAGATGAACAGGTTCTGCATAAGCCGTTCCAGCCGCCGCACATGGTCCTGCGGCACGATCATCCAGCCGATCCGCCAGCCGGTCATCGAGAAATACTTGGAAAAGGAATTGATGACATAGACATCATCGCTGATTTCCAGCGCCGTTACGGCTTTCTTGCCGTATTCGATGCCGTGGTAGATCTCGTCGGAAATGAACGCGATATCGCGCGCCTGACAATATTCGACCAGCGCCGCCATTTCCGCCTTTTCGAGCATGGTCCCCGTCGGATTGGCCGGACTGGCCACCAGCAACCCTGAAAGGTCGCCCGCGGCCTCCAATGCGCCAATAGTCGGCTGAAACCGGTCTGCCGCCTGCGTCGCAATCGACACCACGTCCATATCCAGCGCCTTGAGGATATTGCGATAACTCGGATAGCCCGGATCGCCGATGGCCACGCGCTCCCCCGCGTCGAACAGGCTGATAAAGGCGAGCTGGAACGCAGCCGAGGAGCCGGCCGTAACCACTACCCGCTCCGGCGAGACTTCAACACCATACCAGTCGCGATACAAACGCGCGATACGGGCGCGCAGTTCCGGCAGACCCAGCGCCACCGTATAGCCGAGCGGTCCCTTTTCCATGGCCGCGTTCAGCGCCGCGACAGCCCCTTGCGGTGCCCCCGTGCCCGGCTGCCCGACCTCCATATGGATGATATGACGTCCGGATTCCTCCTCGCGGCGGGCGGCCTCCATCACGTCCATGACGATAAAGGGATCGACATCGCTGCGCTTTGATACTCGCATGGGCTTTCCTTCGTTTCTGCTGCGCGAATTCAGAGATTGTCGCGCAATAACTTGCGGGGAATCCTTGGATTCTCCCCTGTTCTGCTATAACCCTTTATCAAACGCAGCCGAAAGTGGATATACGATGAAAAACCTGATCACCCTGTTTATTGCCGGTCTGGCACTGATGTTCGCAACCTTCGCCTCTGCCGCCGGTATCGAGGATATGACAGACACCGAGCGCGCGGCCTTCCGCGCCGAAGTCCGGGCCTATCTGCTCGACAATCCCGAGGTCATCCTCGAGGCCATTCAGGTGCTGGAAGAACGCCAGGCGCAGCAGGCTGCGGTCACCGACCTCGATCTGGTGCAGCAGAATTACGACGCGCTGGTCAACGACGGGTTTTCCTTCGTTGGCGGCAATCCAGACGGGGCAATCACCATCGTCGAGTTTTCCGATTACCGCTGCCCCTATTGCAAACGTGCCTACACCGAAGTCATGGCCCTGCTTGAGGAAAACGACGATGTGCGCTTCGTGCTGAAGGAGTTCCCCATCCTCGGGCCGGATTCCACGCTCGCCTCGCAGGCCGCGATTTCCGTTCTGGTCAATCAGGGGCCGGAGCTGTATGAAAAATTCCACGATGCGCTGATGACCTATAACGGGCCGATCAACCGCGAATCGCTCGACAGGATCGCAGCAGATGTCGGGGTGGATGTGCAGAAAATGGACGACCACATGGACGACGACCTGGTCAACCAGATCATCGCCTCGAACCGCGCACTGGCACAGACCATGCAGATCACCGGCACCCCGACATTTATCATCGGGCCGGAAATGCTGCGGGGTTATGCACCGCAGGCTACCATGCAGGAGTTTGTCGACCGCGCGCGCCAGCATCTGCAACAGTAGACTATTTTTCGGGCACGCCCTGTTTCCGGCGCGTGCCCGACCACATATGAAAACAACCGAACCACAGAACCGGCAAAGCCGGACCTAAATACCGAGGGTGACATGGGCGACAAGAAACAGAACTCCGATGTAGAATTCATCACGGCGCTGGCCGAGCTTCTGCGCGCAAACGAATTGAGCGAAATCGAGGTGATGCGCGAATTCGGCAAGGACGATGTCCTGAACGTTCGCGTAGCACGCCAGTTGCAAGCGGCCCCTGCCCCCGCCACCGTGGCGGCGCCCGCACCGGTTGCCGCTGTTGCGGCCCCTGCCGCCGCGCCTGCTGCCCCTGCGCCCAGCGAAGACCCGACACAGTTGGCCGGTGCGGTAACGTCACCCATGGTCGGCACCGCCTATCTGGCACCGGAACCGGGTGCCGCACCGTTTATCAAGGTCGGAGACAGCGTCTCGGAAGGGCAGACATTGCTGATTATCGAAGCCATGAAAACCATGAACCAGATCCCCGCTCCGGCCTCCGGCAAGGTCACGCGCATACTGGTCGATGACGGCACGGCCGTCGAATTCGGCGATCCGCTCGTCGTTGTAGAATAACCCGGAGAACAGGACGTATGTTCAACAAAATCCTGATTGCCAACCGCGGCGAGATTGCCCTGCGGGTCATCCGCGCCTGCAAGGAAATGGGAATCGGCTCGGTCGCGGTCCATTCCACCGCCGACGCGGATGCCATGCATGTGCGCATGGCGGACGAGAGCATCTGCATCGGCCCGCCCTCCGGCACCCAGAGCTATCTGTCCATTCCCAATATCATCTCGGCCTGCGAGATCACGGGCGCCGAGGCCATCCATCCCGGTTACGGCTTTCTGTCCGAGAACGCCAATTTCGTGCAGATCGTGCAGGATCACGGGCTGACCTTTATCGGACCCACCGCGGACCACATCAACATGATGGGCGACAAGATCACCGCCAAGGACACCATGAAGAAACTCGGTGTGCCCTGCGTGCCCGGCTCCGACGGCGGCGTGCCGACCCTGAAGGATGCCCGCAGGATTGCCGACGAGATGGGATACCCGGTCATCGTCAAGGCCACGGCCGGTGGCGGCGGACGCGGCATGAAACTGGCGCGCACGGCCGACGACCTGGAAGAGGCTTTCAGCACCGCGCGCTCCGAATCCAAGGCGGCCTTCGGCAATGACGAGGTCTACATCGAGAAATACCTCACCCTGCCCCGTCACATCGAAATACAGGTGTTTGGCGATGGCAAGGGCAAGGCGGTCCATCTGGGCGAACGGGACTGCTCGCTGCAGCGCCGTCATCAGAAAGTGTTCGAGGAAAGTCCCTCGCCGGTCGTCGATGCGGAAACTCGTGCCCGTATCGGCAAGGTCTGTGCCGACGCGGTTGCGAATATCAATTACGCCGGTGCCGGCACCATCGAATTCCTGTACGAGAACGGCGAGTTCTTCTTTATAGAGATGAACACCCGCCTGCAGGTGGAACACCCTGTTACCGAAGCCGTTTACGGCGTCGATCTGGTGCGCGAACAGATCCGCGTTGCCGCCGGCCTGCCGATGTCCTTCGAACAGGACGATCTGGTGCCGGACGGTCATGCGATCGAGGTGCGTATCAACGCCGAGAAACTGCCGGAATTCCGCCCCTCGCCGGGCAAGATCACGCAGTTTCACGCCCCGGGCGGTCTGGGTGTGCGTATGGACAGCCATATCTATGACGGATATTCCATCCCGCCCTATTACGACAGCCTGATCGCCAAGCTGATCGTGCATGCCCCCGACCGCTCTGCCGCCCTTGCGCGGCTGAACCGTTCGCTGGATGAACTGGTCGTCGACGGGATCGACACCACCACGCCCCTGCATCGTGCACTGCTTGAAGAGCCGGATATCCTGAGCGGCGACTACGATATCCACTGGCTGGAAAAGTGGCTGGAGACCTATCGCTAGCCCGTGACCGACGATCCCCAAATAACGCCCGAGCTGTTGCTGCATGCCTATTGCTCGGGCATGTTTCCCATGGCCGAAAGCGCCGACGACCCCGAACTGTTCTGGGTCGACCCGCAGATGCGCGGCATTATCCCGCTGGACGGGTTCCACATCTCGCGCAGCCTGCGCAAACGCCTGAAATCCGGTCGCTACCGGTTTACCGCCAATGTCTGCTTCGACCGTGTCGTCGACCTGTGCGCCAAACGCAAAACCACCTGGATCAATGACGAGATCCGAACGCTATACGGCAAGCTCAACCGCATGGGGTATGCCCATTCCATCGAGGTCTGGAGCACCGAAGGGCTGGTCGGCGGGTTATACGGAGTCTGCATCGCCGGCGCGTTTTTTGGCGAGAGCATGTTTTCCAGCAAAACCGACGGCTCCAAACTGGCGCTGGTGGCACTGGTGGCGCGACTGAACGCCGGCGGCTTTTCCCTGCTGGACACGCAATTCCTGACCGACCACCTTGTGCGAATGGGCGGCATCGAAATTCCGCAGAAAGAATACCGCGAACGGCTGGAACGCGCGCTGGACAGCGAGGCGGACTTCTGGGCGCTCCCGCCCGATGCCGGTGTTCAGGAGTTGCTGCAGCTCAGCACCCAGACGTCATAGCGCGGGTGATCCAGTGCCGAAAGCGCGGGGCTGGAGGCGAACATCCATCCGACAAAACGCGGTTCGTCCTCGCGGATGTCGCGGATGCGCAACTCGGCAAAGGCATCCTCGGTAATATCACCCTGCGGGTAGCGGCAGGCCAGCAAGGTGATCTCCAGCCGCTCGTATTGCACGGTTTCCCCGACCTGTAGCGACAGGTCGGCCACCGTGCCATTGATCCGGTCCAGCCCGCGCAGATTGGCACCGGTAGCCACATCGGACAGCGGCGGGCGGGTCTCGATCACCTCGTAAGGCACAGGAACGGAATAGGGATTGTCCTGCAATGTCTCGCCCGGAGTGTCGGGCAGCAACTCCTCGACAATCGACTGGCCCGCAAGCGGTCCGGCGAGCAGCAGAAACAGACCGGTAAGAATACCGACCCTACTCATTGCTGTTCCCTACGAATTTCATCAGCAGGGTAATCAGGTTCACCGATCCCTGCGTCAGCAAAATCTCGTCCCCTGGCTCCAGATAGAAGGGCGATCCACCCGCCGTGATTTCCAGAAACGCGCCGCCAAGCAGACCGTCCGAAGCCACCCTGATGTCGGCATCGTCGGGAATTTTGATCTCGGAATCGACGGAAATCCGCGCGACCGCCTGATAGGTTTCGGGATCTAGCGAAATATCCGTCAGCGTCCCGATCTTGACCCCAGCCAGACGGACATCGCTGCCGACGTTCAGCCCCTCGACACTGCGGAACTTCGCGGTCAGCGGATATTGCCCGCTACCGGTCGAAAACCCGGCGCTTTGCGACGCATAATACAGAAATCCAGCCGCCACGGCCAGAACCGCGGCACCGATTAGGGTTTCTGCTGCATTGCTGGCCATCGGGCGGACTCAGCCTTCCGGTTGCCAGGATTCGTAATCCTGCATCACCACCGGCTTGCGGGCATACATGCTGCCCGGCGGGTGATAGGCCTCGTCGGTGCCGGTCAGGTTCGGACGATGCGGCTTTTCCCAGGGCTTGTGCTTGAGCGGATCGTTTACCGGCGTGTTGTCATAAGTGTGGTGCAACCAGCCATGCCAGTCCGGCTCGATCCGCGAGGCCTCGATCTCGCCGTTGAAAATTACCCAGCGTTTTTTGCCGGCCTTGTCGGTATAGAATTTGTTACCCTGATCGTCCTCGCCAACCAGAACACCGTTGCGCCATGTGAACAACTGCGTGCCGATTGACTGGTTGTTCCACCATGTCAGTATCTGCAAAAGGAATTTCATATCCGACTCCACCAGTTTCGATATCGCGGTTATGCCCTGTTTACCCCTGAAAGGTCCAGAGCGTCAGGAGGCCGAGGCCGACTCTTCCTTGTGATCTGCGTAAATAATCAGCGGCTCTCCGCCCTTGCTGACAGCATCGGCGTTGACGACAACTTCCTCGACCCCTTCCATGCCCGGCAGTTCGAACATGCAGTCAAGCAGGATTTCCTCGAGAATGGAGCGCAAGCCGCGCGCGCCGGTTTTGCGGGCAATCGCCCGTTCGGCAATCGCCTGCAAGGCGTCGTCGGTAAAGGTCAGTTGCACGTCTTCCATCTGGAACAGGCGCTGGTACTGTTTGACCAGCGCGTTTTTCGGCTCGGTCAGGATCGTGACCAGAGCGTCGGCGTCCAGGTCGGTCAGCGTCGCAATCACCGGCAGGCGTCCTACAAATTCCGGGATCAGGCCGAATTTCAGCAAATCCTCCGGCTCCAGTTCCTGGAACAGGTCACCCACGCCGCGTTCGTCGTTGTCCTTCACGTCTGCGCCAAAGCCCATCGAAGTGCCCTTGAACCGCTGCGCGATAATCTTGTCGAGGCCCGCAAAAGCGCCGCCGCAGATGAACAGGATGTTGGAGGTATCGACCTGCAGAAACTCCTGCTGCGGATGCTTGCGCCCGCCCTGCGGCGGGACCGAGGCAACCGTGCCTTCCATGATTTTCAGCAAAGCCTGCTGCACGCCCTCGCCCGAGACGTCGCGCGTGATGGAGGGGTTGTCCGACTTGCGTGAAATCTTGTCGATCTCGTCGATATAGACGATGCCGCGCTGTGCGCGCTCCACGTTGTATTCGGCGGATTGCAGCAGTTTCAGGATGATATTTTCCACATCCTCGCCCACATAACCGGCCTCGGTCAGGGTTGTGGCATCGGCCATGGTAAAGGGCACATCGAGAATCCGCGCCAGCGTCTGCGCCAGCAGGGTCTTGCCGCAACCGGTCGGGCCGACCAACATGATGTTGGATTTCGCCAGCTCCACCTCGGGATTGTCGCTCGCATGTTCCAGACGTTTGTAGTGGTTGTGCACCGCCACGGACAGAACCTTCTTGGCCACGGCCTGCCCGATGACATAGTCGTCCAGAACCTTGCAGATGTCCTTGGGTGTCGGCACCCCGTCGGCAGCCTTGACCAGGTTGGTCTTGGTTTCCTCGCGGATGATGTCCATGCACAGCTCGACACATTCATCGCAGATGAACACCGTCGGGCCCGCAATCAGCTTGCGCACCTCGTGCTGGCTCTTGCCGCAGAACGAGCAGTACAGCGTGTTCTTGGAGTCTTTACCGTCGGATTTGCTCATCAATGTCTCCTGACCCGTGGCACCGTGCCGAGTCGTTTTGTGTCTTTGCATCCATAGGACATGACCTTTCCCGCCAATTCAAGCCGGAACTGCCCTGCCCTATTCCGCGTCTTCGCCGTCAACCGCGTGACGATCGACTATTTTGTCCACCAGACCCCAGTCGCGGGCCTCTTCGGCGGTCATGAAATTGTCGCGATCCAGCGCCTTTTCCACCGTTTCCAGCTCCTGCCCGCAATGTTTGACGTAAATCCTGTTCAGACGATCCCGCAGTTCCAGAATTTCCTTGGCGTGCAGCGCGATGTCCGAGGCCTGCCCCTGGAACCCGCCGGAGGGCTGATGCACCATCACGCGGGAATTCGGCAGGCTGAAGCGCATGTCCTTTTCACCCGCAGCCAGCAGCAACGACCCCATGGAGGCCGCCTGCCCGACAACCAGCGTGGAAACCGGCGGGCGGATATACTGCATGGTGTCATAGATCGACAGACCGGCCGATACCACGCCGCCGGGCGAGTTGATATACATCGAAATTTCTTTTTTCGGGTTTTCCGCCTCGAGAAACAGAAGCTGCGCCACAATCAGCGTCGACATGCCGTCATGCACCGGACCGGACAGGAAAATGATCCGTTCTTTCAGCAGGCGCGAGAAAATATCGTAGGAGCGTTCGCCGCGTGCTGTCTGCTCGACCACCATCGGGACAAGCGTGTTCATATAGGTGTCAATCGGATCGTTCATGTCTTCGCCTCTTTTCAGGAGCCCGCGGAATATCGGACAACTCTTACGCAAAGGTTTAAATGTGCGCTCAAGGGTCTGCAAGGGCTGTTTGCATTAATGTCCCCCGCCAGCAAAAAGGGCGCACCCCGCAGGCGCGCCCCCATAATCCACCTGTCTGCGGATTTATTCCTTGTCGAGTGCCTTGATGGCCTCTTCCAGTTCTTCCTTGGACACTTCCTTGTCGCTGACATCGGCCAGCTCCACGATGTAGTCCACAACCTTGTCCTCGAAAATCGGCGCGCGCAGCTGCTGCTGGGCCTGCTCGTTTTTCTGGATGAACTCGAAGAACTCGCGCTCCTGACCCGGATACTGGCTGGCCTGCTGGAACATGGCCTGCTGGATTTCCTGTTCGGTCACCTCGACGTTGTTCCTGTTGCCGATCTCGGCCAGCAGCAAACCAAGGCGCACGCGGCGCTCGGCAAGCTTGCGATGCTCGTCGGTCACTTCGATGTCGCCGTGGTCATGGCCGGTATCTTCGGGATGCTCGTCATGATAAAGCTGATGCGCGATCGACTGCGCCTCGGCTTCGACCAGCGAGGACGGCAGGTCGAATTTCACCAGATCGTCCAGTTCGTCCATCAGCTTGCGCTTCAGAACCATGCGGGCCGCGCCCTTGTATTCACCGGCGAGGCTCTCGCGGATCTGCTCTTTCAGACCATCGAGGTTTTCCGCACCGTATTTGGTGGCCAGTTCGTCATTGACCTCGGCCGGTTTCGGCTCGCGCACTTCCTTGACGGTGCATTCGAACACGGCATCCTTGCCGGCAAGATGTTCCGCGCCGTATTCGGCCGGGAAGGTCACATTGACGTCAAGCTTGTCGCCTTCCTTGGCGCCGACCAGTTGATCCTCGAAACCGGGTATGAAGCTGTTGGAGCCGAGTACCAGCGGATAATCGTCGCCGGCACCGCCCTCGAAGGCCTCGCCGTCAACCTTGCCGAGGAAGTCGATCACAACCTGATCGCCCTCTTTGGCCTTGGAACCCTTGCGGCGCTTCTCGAAATTCTGCGACTGCGCTGCCAGATTTTCCAGCGCCTCGTTTACGGCCTCGTCGTCAACGACCGTAACCAGACGCTCCAGTTTCAGCTTGGAGAAATCCGGCTCCGGAATATCGGGCAGACATTCGTAGGACACGGAAACAGCCACATCGTCGCCTTCTTTCCATTCGTCGTTGGTCATCTTGACCTCGGGCTGCATGGTCGGGCGGTCGCCGGTTTTCTCGAAATGCTCCTGCAAGGCGGTGTCGATGCTTTCCTGCATCGCCTCGCCCAGAACGGACTGGCCGAACATCTTTTTCATCAGGGCCAGGGGCGCGCGACCCTTGCGGAAACCCTTCATCTGGAAATCGGCGCGGGCCGCTTCCAGTTTTTCGTTTACTTTGGCGTCCAGTTCCTCGGCGGTGATGATCATGTCATACGCGCGCTTGAGGCCTTCGTTCTGGGTTTCGGTGACCTGCATGTCATTTCCTCGTTTCAAATTTCGCGCCCCGAAGGGCTGGTACGGATGGAGGGACTTGAACCCCCACGCCTCGCGGCACCAGAACCTAAATCTGGCGTGTCTACCAATTCCACCACATCCGCAAACACCGGTGCCCTGCGGCATCGGCACAATTCCGGCGCCTCTCTAGCAGAGGATTTTGCGGCTGGCGAGGGAAAAATGACCGTCTACAGCCCCAAATCCCGAAACACGGCGGGGAGCTGCTCGGGCAGATCCTCCGCAATCAGGCCGGGGCCGAATTTGCGCGCGCATTCTACATGCAGCCAGGCACCCTGTGTGGCGGCAGCCAGCGGATCGTGCCCGCGTGCCAGCAATCCGACGATGAAGCCTGCCAGAACATCGCCGGAACCGGCAGTAGCCAGCCAGGGGGCGGAACGACCCTCGTTGATATCCGCGACAACCGTTCCGTCGGGCGCCGCAATCACCGTGTTGGCCCCTTTGAACAAAACCGTGCAACCCGCCCGCTTCGCGGCCCCGGCCGTGGCCTGCGCTTTGGAATAGCCTGCACCGGCGTCAAGCCGCGCCGCAATATCGGGAAACATCCGCTTGAACTCCCCCGCGTGCGGCGTCAGAACAACTCTGTCATGCAGGCGGCCGATCAGCCGCTCCCACAGGGCATCCGCATCCAGAACCAGCCCCCGCCCCGAAGCCAGCGCCGTTTCCACCAGCCCCTCGGCCCGCTCGTCCAGCCCCAGCGCCGGCCCGAGGCACAGCGCATTGATCCGCGCATCGCGCAAGGTGGCCTGCAGCACAAAGGCATCGGCAATCGGGCGCAACATCACCGCATCCATGCGCGCGGCGTTTTCCGCCACGGCCTCTTGCGGGCAACCGATGGTGACCAGCCCGGCGCCGATCCGCAAGGCCCCGCGCGCTGCTAAACGTGCCGCTCCCGTGCGCCCCGCAGGCCCCGATAAAACCAGCGCGTGCCCGTAGCCGTATTTATGTGCCCGACCGGTTTTTCCCAGCGTTTTCTGCATTTCTTCCACGGTCATAGCCCGATCCCCTTTACCACCAGCTTGCTGCAAAGATCCGGCCCCTCGCCCATGATATGCCCGCGTTTTGACGCATGAAAGGTCACGGTCAACATCACCCGCGGCGCGCGCAAGCCGTGCTCCGGCTCGCCGCCAATCACCTCGCCGGTGTCCGCGTCCAGACCGGAGGGGATGTCGATTGCAACGGAACGGGTCCAGCGGCCGCTGTTCCTGTCGAGCGGCGCAGTATCCAGCGCATCGTCGACCAGCCAGAACCATTCCCACAAGCAGGGGTCATCGACTGGGCGCGACAGGCCGATCCCGAAAACCGCGTCCACGATCAGGTCCACGGGCCTGAGGTCGTCGGTCCAGCCCTCGCGGCAGGCCGGCACCACATCGCCGAGTTCGCTCCATAGGTCATAGTTGTGGCGCGCATCCGGCGGCAGGCGCTCGGCGTCACCGTAAAAGGCGACGCGCACCTGCCATCCGCGTTGTTTCAGCAATCGCGCCACCACGAATCCGTCGCCGCCGTTGTTGCCCGGACCACACAGGATTTCGGCGCTGCGCCCCCCTTCCGCCAGTTCGGGCCATTCCGCCAGAATCGCCTCGACAACTCCCAGCCCCGCGCGCTCCATCAGTTCCCGCCCGCTGACCGAGCCGCTGTCAATCGCGGCACGTTCCAGCGCGCGCATCTGCTCCGAGGTCAGGATCTCCGTCATGCCATTCTCACCCTGCGCAAAAAACCGCCACCTTGCCTAATTTTTAAGCACATCCAGCAGAAACATCTGCCTTCCGCGCCTTGCCAAAACCTAACGAATTGCAACGCTTCTGCACAGGTGTTTTCTGTTACGGAAATCTACAGGAGCATCGACATGAAGAAAATCGAAGCCATCATCAAACCGTTCAAGCTGGACGAGGTCAAAGAGGCCCTTCAGGACGTCGGCGTGCAGGGCCTGAGCGTGATCGAGGCCAAAGGCTTCGGTCGCCAGAAAGGGCACACCGAACTTTACCGCGGCGCGGAATACGTCGTGGACTTCCTGCCGAAAGTCAAAATCGAGGTGGTTCTGGCCGACGATCAGGTCGACAGCGCCATCGAGGCTATCATCGGCGCCGCCAAAACCGGAAAAATCGGAGACGGAAAAATCTTCGTTTCCACCGTTGAACGCGCCATCCGCATCAGAACCGAAGAAGACGGCGAAGACGCCCTCTAAACCATAAGGAAAAGACCATGAGCGACATCCAGACTGTTCTCGACATGATCAAGGATAACGACATCGAGTATGTCGATATCCGTTTCACCGACCCGCGCGGCAAGCTGCAGCATGTGACCATCATCAAGGACGAGGTCGATGCCGACTTCCTCGAAGAAGGCTTCATGTTCGACGGTTCCTCCATCGCCGGCTGGAAATCCATCGATGAATCCGACATGAAACTGATGCCGGACTGCACTTCGGCCTATATCGATCCGTTCTACGCGGAAAAAACCCTGTGCCTGCACTGCTCGATTGTCGAGCCGGACACCGGCGAACCCTACTCCCGCGATCCGCGTTCGACCGCTGAAAAGGCCGAGGCCTATCTGAAAGCATCCGGTATCGGCGACACCGCCTATTTCGGGCCGGAAGCCGAGTTCTTCCTGTTCGATGATGTGCGTTTTTCCAACTCTATGAACAAGGTATCCTACGAAGTTGATGCTGCGGACGGCTCGTGGAACACCGACACCGAATATGAAATGGGCAACATGGGCCACCGTCCGGGCGTCAAGGGCGGCTACTTCCCCGTCAACCCGACCGACGCGGCGCAGGACATCCGCTCCGAGATGCTCAGCACCATGAAACGCCTCGGGATGAATGTCGACAAGCACCACCACGAGGTGGCCTCCTGCCAGCACGAGCTTGGTCTGGTGTTCGGCACGCTGGTCAAACAGGCCGACGATCTGCAGAAATACAAATACGTCATCCACAACGTGGCACATGCCTACGGCAAATCGGCGACCTTCATGCCGAAACCGATCGCGGGCGACAACGGCACTGGCATGCACGTCAACATGTCGATCTGGAAGGACGGCAAACCGCTGTTCGCCGGTGACAAATACGCCGACCTGTCGCAGGAAGCCCTGTATTTCATCGGCGGCATCCTGAAACACGCCAAAGCGCTGAACGCCTTCACCAACCCGTCCACCAACAGCTACAAACGCCTGATCCCGGGCTTCGAGGCACCGGTTCTGCGTGCCTATTCCGCCCGTAACCGTTCGGGCTGCGTCCGCATCCCGTGGGCCGAAAGCCCGAAGGCAAAACGTGTCGAGGCCCGCTTCCCCGATCCGGCTGCCAACCCCTATCTGGCATTCTCCGCACTGCTGATGGCCGGTCTGGACGGCATCAAGAACAAGATCGACCCGGGCGAGGCCTCGGACAAGGACCTTTACGACCTGCCGCCCGAAGAACTGGCAGGCATCCCCACCGTCTGCGCATCCCTGCGCGAGGCTCTGGAAGAACTGGAAAAAGACATGGACTTCCTGCTGGAAGGCAACGTCTTTACCAAGGACCAGATCGAG
>JALSHL010000161.1 GCA_026982255.1 Paracoccaceae bacterium
TCGCGGCCCAGACAGGCGCGGATCGCGTTCAACCCGCGCTCCACATCGCCCTCGTCGGCCACCAGAGCCACTCTCAAATACGCTTTACCCGGATTACCGCCCCCCAGCCGCGCGTCCGTATCGCGCGACAGGTATTCCCCCGGCAAGGCCCGAACACCGGTTTCACGCCAAAGCTTCAGTGCCGCCGCCTCGCCATCCCCGACCTTCAGCCAGAGGAAGAATCCGGCCGTTGGCGAGGTGTAACCCGGCAACTCTCCCAGAATTCGGTCCGAAATGTCAAATTTTCGTTTATAAAGCCTCCGGTTTTCGGCCACATGCACCTCGTCGGCCCAGACCGCAGCGCTCACCTGCTGGATCGGCAGTGGCACCGGCGCACCCGTGTAATTGCGCAGCTGTTTCATTTCCGCGATGGATTTTGCGCCGCCGGCAGCAAAACCGCTGCGGAATCCCGGCAGGTTGGAGCGTTTGGAGAGCGAGTGGAACACCGTCAGCCGCTCGGGGTCGCTCCCCATGTTTTCCGACGCCTTCAGCGCACCATCGGGAGGGGTATCACGGTAGATTTCGGAATAGCACTCGTCGGCAAACACGCGGAAATCGTGTTTTTCGCCCAGTGCCAGCAGCGCCTGCCAATAGGCGTCATCGGCCACTGCCCCTTGCGGATTCGACGGCGAACACATGTAGACAATCGCCGTGCGCTCCAGCAGGTCGCGGGGCACGGCGGCAAAATCGGGCAGGAAGCCGTTGTCCTCGGGCGCAGGCACAAACACCGGCTCGGCCCCCGCTGCCAGCGCCGCGACGGCGTAGCACTGGTAGAACGGGTTCGGCAGCAGGACCACCGGCTGTTTGCCGTTTTTGGTTTCGGGACAGAGCGCCAGCGCGGCGTTGAACAGCCCCTCGCGGGTGCCGTTCAGCGACAGGATGTTGCGGTCGGAATCGGGGCGGCTGATGCCGAAACGCCGCGCCAGCCAGTCGGCAATCGCTCCGCGCAATTCGGGCGAGCCGTCGTTGGGCGGGTATTTGTTGAAGCCTTCGGCATGTTCCGCCAGCATTTCCGGCACGAAAGCGGGGAATTTGTGTTTCGGCTCGCCAATGGACATATGCAACGACTCGCCGCCGCCTGCATGGGGGTCCAGCAGAGCGCGCAAACGCGGGAAAGCATATTCCGGCAGGTCCGAAAACCGGGTGGGATACTGCATCTATCGCCTCGAATTCACGGGGTCTGAATGCCCCTTTGCGGCCAGTTTACAGGGAAGGCGGGTGCGGGTCCAGTCTGCGTTGCGGTTGGTGTCAGAGCGGGAGTAAGGATTTGTTTACGATTTGGTGTCCGGTATCATTTTGATTTTGCGTGATAAATTTCGCCCTGCAAAACCACTAAACCGGTTTAGTGGTTTTGAAAGCCCGAAAATAATGGCGGCGAAGCCCTTCTACCCCCGCACAACCGCCTCCATCGCCGCCCCCAGCCGCAGCGCGCGCCGGTCTTTGAGTGGCGGCACCATTACCGCCACACCGCAAGCCGGCGTCGCGGTCGGCAGGGTCAGCACGGCCAGCCCCAGCAGATTGCCGATACGGGTGTTGCGCAGAGCCAGCAGGTTTTCCTCGATGAAATATTCATGGTCGGATTCCAGCCGCGCGATATTCGGCGGCAGGATCGGCGAGGTCGGCACCAGAACCGCGTCGAAGCGGGTGGTCTGGCGTGCATAAATCCCGCGGATTTCGCGCAAGCGCATCCACGCGCGGACGAACTCGACGGCCGAATAGGCCTTGCCTGCCCGGAACCGCTCGCGGATCGGGCCGAACATGGCTTGCGGGTCGGCCTCGATCGCCTCGCCCCACTCGGCATAGGCTTCGGCGGTGAATACGCAACCGGCAAGGGTCATGGCCTCGGCCACTTCGGGGATGCGGATGCGCTCGATCACCGCGCCTTCGGCCTCCAGCCGTTCGATGGCCTGCCGGAAGGCGGCGACGGGTTCGGGGCGGATATCCTGCAGGGCCACGGTTTCCAGCACCGCAAAACGCCGGTTTTCCAGCGATGCGCCGGCCAGATCGGGAGCCGCCTCGCCCGCCATCACGGCGGTCAGCGCGGCAGCATCCTCCACCGTGCGGCACAGCGGGCCGACGGTGTCGAAACTCTCGCACAGAGGCACAACGCCGCGTGTGGACAGCCAGCCATGGGTGGTTTTCAGCCCGACCAGATCGTTCCAGACAGACGGCAAACGCACAGACCCGCCGGTATCCGAGCCGATCCCCGCCGCCGCCAGACCGAAGGCCACCGAGGTCGCCGCGCCGGATGACGATCCCCCTGCCACCAGTTCGGGATCAATCGAGTTGGGCGGCGTGGCCGTCACCGTGTTCAGCCCCAGCCCCGAGAACGCCAGTTCCGTCATATGCGTTTTGCCCAGACAGACCAAACCGGCCCGCGTGGCGTTTTCCAGCACCTCGGCATCGCGATCCGGCACGCGGCCTTTCAGCAGGGCGCTGCCGGCCTCGGTCACGATACCGGCGGTGTCATACAGGTCCTTCCAGCTGATCGGCACACCGTCCAGCAGTCCGCGCCGTGTTCCGGCCTTCGCCCGTGCCGAGGCGGCAGCAGCCTCCGCCCGCGCCCGTTCCGGCGTTACGCGGGCATAAATCCGGTCGCGGTAGGGATGGGCCTCGATGGCGGCCAGATAGGCGTCGGCCAGTTCCACGGGATCGATCTGCCCCGCGCCGATGGCGCGGCCCAGATCACAGGCGCTTTTGGTTAACCACTCTTTCATCATTCCCTCCGCGTTTTGCCGCAACGCTACTC
>JALSHL010000162.1 GCA_026982255.1 Paracoccaceae bacterium
TTCTTTTTTACCCGCGCGGGCAATGCCTCAGGCATATCCTCGGGTGCACAGCGTTCGCCACGCTTGACTGCGGCGAGGATCCCCTCGGCAATCGCGCCCTTGCGGGCCTCGCGCAGCAGCAGACGGGACTTGTTGAGATCGTCAAATGAATGCGGGCGCGTCGCCGCCAGTTCCATCAGCGCATCGTCCTTGTAAATCCGGTTGCGCGGGATGTTGCGGCTTTGGGCTGTTTCCTCGCGGAAACGCGCCAGTTCGCGCACCACAGCCAGAAACTTGCGTGAATTGTTGCGGGTTTTCAGCCGTTTCCACGCGTTGTCCGGATCGACCCGATAGGTTTCGGGGTTCATCAGCACGGCGATTTCCTCTTCCAGCCATGCCTTGCGACCGGTTTTTTCCAGTTCCGCCGCCAGATATTCGTAGATACCGCGCAGATGGGTCACATCGGCCAGCGCATAGTGTTTCTGCTTGTCGCTCAACGGCCGGCGGCTCCAGTCGGTAAAGCGCGAAGATTTGTCCACGCTGGCCTTGGCAATCTGGCGCACCAGCGTCTCGTAACCCACCTGCTCGCCAAAGCCGCAGACCATCGCCGCAATCTGGGTGTCGAAAAAGGGTTTCGGAATAATCCCCCGCTCGACCGCAAAAATCTCCAGATCCTGACGCGCCGCATGAAAAACCTTCACTACGTTCTTGTTTTCAAACAGTTCATACATGGGCGCAAGGTCGATTTCCCCGGCCAGAGGGTCCACGATTACCGCGTTTTCCTCGCCCTCGCCGGGATAGGCCATCTGCACAAGGCACAGCTTGGAATAATAGGTCCGTTCGCGCAGGAATTCCGTATCGACAGTGACATAGGGCTGCTCCGCGCAGGCCTTGCAAAAATCGGCCAGCGCCGCAGTGGTGGTAATGGTTTTCATAACTGTCTCACTCGTTGGCTTCGGCGCGGGATTTTCCGGTGGCCCCCTGCGCCAGCGTTGCGGCCATGAACCTGTCCAGATCCCCGTCCAGCACGCCTTGCGTATCCGAGGTTTCCACATTGGTGCGCAAGTCCTTTACCATCTGGTAGGGCTGCAACACATAGGATCGTATCTGGTTGCCCCAGCCCGCATCGCCCTTGGCGTCATGGGCGTCCTGAATGGACTGCGTGCGCTTGCGCATCTCCATTTCATACAGGCGGGATTTCAGCGCCGCCATACAGTTGGCGCGGTTCTGGTGCTGGGACTTCTCGGAACTGGTGACCACGATCCCCGAGGGAATATGGGTGATCCGCACCGCGGAGTCGGTCTTGTTGACGTGCTGCCCGCCGGCACCGGAAGAACGATAGGTATCGACGCGAATGTCCGAGGGGTTAATCTCGATCTCGATGGTGTCATCCACCACCGGATAGACCCAGACGGAGCTGAACGAGGTGTGCCGCCGCGCGGCGCTGTCATAGGGGGAAATGCGCACTAGACGATGCACTCCGCTCTCGCCCTTCAGCCAGCCATAGGCATTATGGCCGCTGATTTTATAGGTGACGGACTTGATGCCCGCCTCCTCGCCGGCGTTATAGGCGACGGTTTCCACCTTGTAGCCCTTTTTCTCGGCCCAGCGGGTATACATACGGGCCAGCATCGAGGCCCAGTCGCAACTCTCCGTGCCCCCTGCGCCGGCATTTATTTCCAGAAAGGTGTCATTGCTGTCGGCCTCTCCGTCCAGCAGCGCCTCCAGTTCCGCCTTGGCGGCACGCTCGCGCAGGGCGGCGATGGCGGCCTCGGCCTCCTCGACGACTTCGGTGTCGTCCTCCATCTCGCCCAATTCGATCAGGTCGATGTTGTCTTGCAACTCCCCCGACAGGGCCTTGTAGTTTTCCATCGCATCGACAAGATTTTGCCGCTCGCGCATCAGCTTTTGCGCTTTTTCGGGGTTGTCCCACAGCGTGGGGTCCTCCGACATGGCATCGAATTCCTCCAGCCGGTGCGCCGCAGTCTCGAAATCCATACGCTGGCGCAGGAGTTCAAGGGTTTTTTCGATTTCGGCGACCTGGTTTTCTGTTTCCGCACGCATTTGCGATGGCTCCGGCTGTCTGGTTAGACTGCCTATCTAAACAGCCGGAGGGATATGGTAAAGGGGGTCAGTAAAGCCCGCCGCTCGACAGTCCGCCAAAGCTGGGTTGCGGTGCAACAATGACCTCCTCGCCGTTCAGTTCGATGGTGTCATAGCTCTCCGACTCGCCCTGGTTGAAGAACAGCAGGTCGCGGCCCATGGTAAAGCCCCCGTCGATGAATTCGCCATAGGCGCCATAGCCCGGCTCTTCGCCCTCGCGGAACAGTTCCGCCACTACATTGTCGCCGGTCGCGTCATCCGGCAGGCGCACACCGCTGTAGCGATCGATCTTGACGAAAACCGAGCCCGGCGGCGCTTCGAATTTCACGGTCGGGAAATATTCCAGCGCCACCTTCATGAAATCCGAGAATACCGGTCCGCACATGGTGCCGCCATAGGCCCCCCGCCCCATCGGAGTCGGCGTATCGTATCCGATATAGCAGCCCGCAACGATATTCGGGGTGAATCCGATAAACCACGCGTCGATGGCATTGTTTGTCGTCCCGGTTTTACCGGCGATCGGAACACCCAGCACTGCCCCGACCGTGCGCGAGGCGGTGCCGCGTGCTACCACGTCCTGCATCATGGAGGTCAGCTGATAGGCCGTCACCGGATCCATGATACGGGTGGAGTTGTCCTTGACCCACGGCTCCCGCTCGGTTTCGAGATCCGGTGCCTGGCAGCCTTCGCAAATGC
>JALSHL010000163.1 GCA_026982255.1 Paracoccaceae bacterium
GAAGGTGCCGACGACAATGACGACAACGGCAATGACGACGACAACGGCGGCAGCCGCTGGGGCAATGACAACGGTTCCGACGACAACGGAAACGACAGCAACGAAGGTTCCGAAGGAAACGACGACTGATACAGCTACTGTCTGTTGCAGAGGGGCCGGTTTTTCCGGCCCCTTTTCTTGTGTGCATCCCGTTGCCGCCCTATACGGTTGCCAGACCTACAGGAGCGCGCAGTGTCCCGAACCGGAAAATACGATGTCATAGCCATTGGCGCCGGTGCCGCCGGTCTTATGTTCGCCATGACGGCGGGACAGCGCGGACGCAAGGTTCTGCTGATCGACCACGCGGACAAGGCAGGCAAGAAAATCCTGATTTCAGGTGGCGGGCGCTGCAATTTCACCAATATCCATACGGCGCCGGAGTGCTATATTTCAGCCAACCGGCACTTCATGAAATCGGCGCTGAGCCGCTACACGCCGCAGGATTTCCTGAAGCTGGTCGAATCCTATCGCATCGCCTGGCATGAAAAGACCCTCGGGCAGTTGTTCTGCAACGGCTCGGCCCGCGAGATCCTGTCGATGCTGCTGGCAGAGTGTGACAAGGGCGGTGTCGAACTGGCGCTGGGCCATCCGGTCGATAGCGTGAACCGCACCGATGGCGGATTTTCCGTGGAGTTTGCCGGCTGGACGGCACAGGCGCAATCGCTGGTGATTGCCACCGGCGGACCGTCGATTCCGAAAATGGGGGCGAGCGGCTTTGCCTTCGACCTTGCCCGCCGGTTCGGGTTGAAAATTGTCGAGCCGCGTCCGGCGCTGGTGCCCTTTACCCTCGGGCCGGAGGAGGCGCTGTTCCGCAACCTTTCCGGTGTTTCGACCGAGGTGGTGGCGCGGGTCGGCAAGGTGCGGTTCCGCGAGGCCGCCCTGTTCACCCACAAGGGCCTGAGCGGTCCGGCGATGTTGCAGATTTCGTCCTACTGGCAGCCCGGGCAGGAAATTACGGTGGATTTTCTGCCCGATGCGGATGCGAACTGGCTGGTTGAAGCCAAACGGGCCACACCGCGCGCAGGGCTGAAAGCAGCGCTCTCGGCACATCTTCCGGACCGGCTGGCGGCGGCACTGGCCGAGCGTATCGCGCTGGACGGGCCGCTGGGAAATGTGCCGGACCGGCGGTTATCCGACATCGCCGCGCGGATCGGGGGTTGGCGTTTCAGGCCGACCGGCACCGAGGGATTCGCCAAGGCCGAAGTGACCGTTGGCGGGGTTTCGACGGCGGAGCTGTCCTCGCAAACCATGGAGGCGAAGAAACAGCCGGGGCTGTATGTGATCGGCGAGGCGGTGGATGTTACCGGCTGGCTTGGCGGCTATAACTTCCAGTGGGCCTGGGCCAGCGGGTTTGCGGCCGGAAATGCCGTCTAGATAGTAAAATCCACCTTTTCCTTGTCGGCACGCGGGATGCCCTTTTCCTCGGCCTCGCGGCAAAGGTCCTCCATGGTGATCCCGTCGTAGTGCTTCAGGATATTTTCCTGCATTTCATCCCATATCGGCGCGATGATCTGTTCGCCGAGCGGCGCGCGCGAGACGGTGGAATCCTCGTCCGCTTCCATCCGGTTGACCACGCGCAATACGTCGCCGAGGGTGATCCGCCGCCGTTCGCGGGCCAGCGTATAGCCGCCTCGCGGGCCGCGCACGCCCTTCAGGATGCCCTGGCGCACCAGTTGCTGCAACACCTGTTCCAGATAGCGTTGCGGAATGCCCTGGCGTTCGGTGATATCCTTGGACTGCACCGGATGCGGGCGGCCGTTGTAGGCAATATCCAGAACGGCCTCCAGCGCCAGAACGATTTTGCGGGACATTCGTAGCATTATGCTCTCCCGGTTGAACCGAAGCCGCCCTCGCCGCGGCCGGTTTGGGTTAGTGATTTTGTCTCGACGATTTCACAACGGGTCACGGCGGCAAATACCATCTGTGCCACGCGCTCGCCATGTTTGATGATCACCGGCTCGTTGCCGTGGTTGATCAGCAGGATTCCCACCTCGCCGCGATAGTCGCTGTCGATGGTGCCCGGGGCGTTGACCAGCGTGATGCCGTGTTTGAAGGCAAGGCCGGAGCGCGGGCGGACTTGCACCTCGAAGCCTTCGGGGATCTCGAATTTCAGTCCGGTGGGCAGCAGGGCGCGCTGTCCGGCGGCCAGAACCAGCCCTTTTTCGCGGGTTTCAGGCGGAAAGTTCACGCGCAGATCCATGCCAGCCGCGCCGGCGGTTTCATAGGCCGGAAGCGGGATGGCAGGGTCGGCATAGCCGGTGCGGATGACGCGCAGAACCTCCATCACAAGGCCTCCGCAATGCGGGCGGCGAGACGGCGGGCGACCTCGTTCTTGTCGAGGCGCGGCCAGCTTTCGCGCCCTTCGGCGGTGATCAGGGTCACGGCATTTTCGGCGCCGCCCATGATACCGGTTCCGGGAGAAACATCATTGGCCACAATCCAGTCGCACCCCTTGCGTTCGCGTTTTGCCGTGGCGTTGGCGATCACGTCGTCGGTTTCGGCGGCGAAGCCGACAACCAGCGCAGGGCGGCCCTTGCCCATTTGCGCGACGGTTTTCAGGATGTCGGGGTTTTCGGCAAATTCCAGCACCGGCACCTTGCCCGAAGCGTCCTTCTTGATTTTCGAAGGGGTTTCGCTGGCCATGCGCCAGTCGGCGACTGCCGCGGCAAACACGGCTGCATCGGCGGGCAAGGCATTTTGCACAGCCGCCAGCATTTCGCGGGCGGTTTCGACC
>JALSHL010000164.1 GCA_026982255.1 Paracoccaceae bacterium
CCTTGTAGAGCGGCGGTTGCGCGATATACAGATAGCCGCCCTCGATCAGCTCCGGCATCTGGCGGAAGAAGAACGTCAGCAGCAGCGTGCGGATATGCGCGCCGTCCACGTCGGCATCGGTCATGATGATGACCTTGTGATAACGCAGCTTGGAAATGTCGAATTCATCGCGCCCGATGCCCGTGCCAAACGCCGTAATCAGGGTTCCGATTTCCTGACTGGACAGCATCCGGTCGAACCGCGCCCGCTCGACGTTCAGGATTTTCCCGCGCAAGGGCAGCACCGCCTGATTGTGGCGCGACCGGCCCTGTTTCGCAGAACCGCCGGCAGAGTCACCCTCCACAAGGAAGATTTCGGACTTCGCCGGGTCTTTCTCCTGACAATCCGCCAGTTTGCCGGGCAGAGAGGCCACATCCATCGCCGTCTTGCGCCGCGTCAGTTCCCGCGCCTTGCGGGCGGCGTCGCGGGCCAGCGCGGCCTCGACGATCTTCGAGACGATGATCTTGGCCTCGGTCGGGTGTTCCTCGAACCACTCGGCCAGCTTTTCGTTCATCAGGCCCTCGACCGCGGGGCGCACCTCGGAGGAAACCAGCTTATCCTTGGTCTGGGACGAGAATTTCGGGTCCGGCACCTTGACCGACAGCACCGCCGTCAGCCCCTCGCGCGCATCGTCGCCGGTGAAGGTGATCTTTTCCTTCTTGGCGATCCCGCTGGAGGCCGCATAATTGTTGATCGTCCGCGTCAGCGCGCCACGGAAACCGGCCAGATGGGTGCCGCCGTCGCGTTGCGGGATGTTGTTGGTAAACGGCAGCACGTTTTCGTGGTAGCTGTCGTTCCACCACATCGCCACCTCGACCGTGATGTCGTTGCTCTCGCCGACGATATAGATCGGGTCCTCGAAAGCCGGTGTTTTCGAGCGGTCCAGATAGCGGACGAATTCCCGCACACCACCGTCATAGATCATCTCGACTTCCAGCGGCTCGGCCGGCCGCTCGTCGCGCAGGGTGATGCGCACGCCGGAATTCAGGAAGGCCAGCTCGCGCAGGCGGTGTTCCAGCGTGGAGAACTTGTAATCGCGGTTGGAGAACGTCTCCAGCGAGGCCAGAAACCGCACCTCGGTCCCCGTGCGGTCGGTGTCGCCCACGACCTTCAGATGCTCCACCGTGTCGCCATGCTCGAAGCGCGCCACATGTTCCTTGCCGTCGCGCCAGATGCGCAGCTCCAGCCAGTCGGACAGGGCGTTGACCACCGAGACCCCGACCCCGTGCAGACCGCCGGAAACCTTGTAGGAATTGGAGTCGAACTTCCCGCCCGCGTGCAGCTGGGTCATGATGACCTCGGCGGCGGAAACGCCTTCTTCCTCGTGGATGCCCACGGGGATGCCGCGCCCGTTGTCGCTGACCGAGACGCTCTCGTCGGCGTGGATTGTCACGGTCACGGTGTCGGCATGACCGGCCAGCGCCTCGTCAATGCCGTTGTCCACGACCTCGTATACCATATGATGTAGGCCGGAACCGTCGTCCGTGTCGCCGATATACATGCCGGGACGCTTGCGGACAGCCTCCAACCCCTTGAGAACCTTGATAGAATCTGCGCCGTAATCTTCCGGCTGCTGTTCGGTGTCGGACATCGGTAAATTTCCCCTTGGTGTGGCATATATAGTAGCCGCTCCTGCAGGAAATTACACGCTTTTTTTGCGTTTACGTCCCGATGTCATAGTGATGCTCCACCGTGCCGCAGGGATAGGATTTGGCGCTGCGCAGGTGCCAGTGTTCCACCCCTGCCGCCCCTTCGGGGAACAGCCGGATACCGGTGCCGAGCAGGATCGGCAGGGTGAATATTCGCGCCTCGTCAATGGCACCGCGGGTCATGAACTGGTTGATGATAAAACCGCCATCCACATAGGCATCGGGAAATTCCGCCTGCACCGTGGCGATATCCTCCGAGGCCCCGATCTGCGGCGGCACCCCGCGCGGCAGGGGGCGGTGCGTCAGGATCATGGCGCGCATTTCCGGCGGATAGGGCCAGCCGTGCGCCTCGTAGAATGAATCGAAAGTGTTGCGCCCCATGACGATCCCGTCCACACCGGCAATAAAGGCATCATAGCCGAAGTCGCTGTCGCCGAAGGGTTCCAGATGTTCCAGCGATCCGTCCGGTCCGGCGATATAGCCGTCGATGCTCTGGGCGATGAAAATCTTCATGTCTTTATCTCGCCGACCGAAACATCGGCCCCCTCCGGTCCCTTGACGAAGCCCTTGCCGACCGCCTCCAGCGTCAGGCGCAGCAGCGCGTCGTAGTTTTCCATGCGCATCGCGCCCTCGATCAGCACCGCTGCCGCCACGGGATTGCTGTTATTGTCGAACCACAAATACAGCAGCATCCCGTCGCCATATGCCTGCAAGCGCACCAGCCCGCCATCCAGACATTCCTCCAGACCGTAGGTGATCCTCTCCACCGCCAGAATCTGCGCCTCGTCCATGCGCAGGTAGTCCCACGTGCCGCCACAGTCGAGCGAGGCATACTCCACCGCCGCCCCATCCGGCGACAGGCGCAGCTCCATCGGCCAGTCCTGCGCATCCACCTGTATGCCGACCCCGTGCCAGATGCCGGAAAACGCCGTGGAAAACGGCACCTCCGCCATGACCGGAGAGGCCAGCAGCAGCACGGCAAGCCAGAGTCTTTTCATCCTGTCACCTCCAGTTGCGAAACCCCGTCCACCTCGGACACCTTCACATACATCGCCCGTTTGCCGAGCGATTCAAACA
>JALSHL010000165.1 GCA_026982255.1 Paracoccaceae bacterium
TAAAGCTGTTTTCCTCGATCATTCGCAAGGACGGCGACGGCTATTTTCTGGTGACACCGGTGGAAAAGGTGGGAATCACCGTGGATGACGCGCCGTTCGTTGCCGTGGATTTCCATGCCGAGGGCGAAGGCGAAAACCGGAAGATCACCTTCACCACCAACGTGGATGATACGGTGACAGCGGGACCAGAACATCCGCTGCGCCTTGAACGTGATCCCGATAACGGCGAACCCTCCCCCTATGTTCTGGTGCGCGCCAATCTGGAAGCCCTGATCGACCGCAAGAGTTTCTACCGGTTGGTCGATCTGGGCGAGGCCGGAACCGTCGAGGGCGAGGACTGGTTCGGCGTCTGGTCCGACGGGGCGTTCTTTCCCTTTATCAAAATCAGCGAGCTGTCCTTATAGACATAGACGCCTCGAACCGGTGCAGAAACGCCAGTTGACTGTCGGTCTCGATCCATTGCGGGTTGCGGGTGCGGGTGGCAGCGATGGCATCGGCCGCCGTTGCCCCGTTCCAGACCAGTTGCGCCGCCAGCAAGGTTCCCGTGCGGCCCTTGCCGGCACGACAGTGGAATACCACGGCCTCTCCGCGTTCAAGATAGGAGGTGACGGATTTGCAAATCCCGGCAGCCTGTTCGACGGACGGCGGGGTCATGTCGGCAATCGGCGCATGAAGGGAAACAATACCGTAACGCCCTCCCGCTTCGGGAAGATGCTTTTCGGTCAGCGTAACAAGAAGGCGTGTATTGACCTGCGCGAGGGCCTCGAAATCATGCGGGCCTGCGGGAAACGGTGTGCCGCCGAGCAATCCCGGGACAAGCCAGACAAAACCCGCCGGACCGTGAGCGCCGGCAACCGGCAACGTCCGGGGTGTCCACGCAAGCAGGGCAGTACCGGACAATGGATCAGCCACCCGCCCGCAAGGCCTCGCCAAAAGCCTTGAACAGCGGGCGCGAGACCTCATCATGGGCCGCATTGTATTCCGGATGCCATTGCACGCCGAGGGCAAAGCCGGGTGCGTCGGCGATACGGATCGCCTCTGGCGTATTGTCGCTGGCACGCCCCTCGATCACAACACGCGGCCCCGGCTCGCAAATGCCCTGCCCGTGGAGCGAGTTCACCAATACCTCGTCGGTGCCGAAAATCCGGGCAAACACCCCGTCCGGCACCAATGACACCGTGTGCCGGTGCGCGAATTTTTCCTCCAGCGTGCCGTCGGGGGGCATGCGGTGGTTCATTCGACCCGGAAGCTCGCGAATTTCGGGGTGGAGCGTGCCGCCGAAAGCAACATTCATTTCCTGAAAACCGCGGCAAATGCCGAGGACCGGCTTACCGGCCTCGACACACCGCCGGATCAGCGGCAAGGTCAGGGCATCCCGGTTGAGATCGAAGGCCCCATGTTTCTCGGTCGGCTCGTGACCATAGTGGCTGGGGTGGACATTCGGACGCCCCCCCGTGAACATGAAGCCGTCGCAGGCCGCCATCACATCCTCGATCTCTCCGATGGTCGGCATGGCCGGCACGATCAGCGGCATAGCCCCCACAGCCGTGGTTACCGCGTCGATGTTCATCACACCCACCGCCTGCACAACGTAGGATTCCTCGATCACCTGCATATTTCCGATAATTCCGACGACGGGGGTTGCCATGCTATCCTCTTGTTTTTTTGTAGGGTTCCATTCCGGCGCGGGCCAGTTCGTCGGCACGCTCATTCTCCGGATGACCATTGTGGCCCTTGACCCATTTCCATGTAATATTATGCCGCGCCTGCGCTTCATCAAGCCGCTGCCACAGATCGACGTTCTTGACCGGCTTGCGGGCACTGGTTTTCCAGCCGTTCCGCTTCCAGCCATGTATCCAGCCGGTCACACCGCCTTTGACATAGCTGCTGTCGGTCACAATGGTCAGGGTTGCAGGACGCTCCAGCGCCTCCAGCGCGCTGATCGCCGCCATCAGTTCCATCCGGTTGTTGGTGGTATCCGCCGCCCCGCCCTTGAGTTCGCGCTCCTTGAGGATTTTTCCACCATCGCGCGCCTGCATCAGCGCCCCCCAGCCGCCAGGGCCGGGATTTCCGGAACAGGCTCCATCGGTATAAACGATCAATTCGGGCAATTTTCCGTGCTCCGGATAATATGGCAGGATCGTATCGTCATAGCCCGTCACTATCGCGCGGTCCAGCGGTTACACAACAAATCCGGCCTGCGGCTCATGCGCTTTGACGCAAAACACGTGGCACCTTGAATTCGACGTTTTCCTGTGCGGTCTCGACAATCTCGACTGTCACATCGAAACGCGCACGAAAGGCGTCAATCACCTCGCTAATCAGGATTTCAGGGGCGGAAGCGCCGGCGGTGATACCGACCGCGCCGATACCGTCCAGCGCACGCCAGTCGATGTCACCGGCACGCTGCACCAGTTGCGCATATTCGCATCCGTTGTTGCGCGCAACCTCGACCAGACGGCGGGAGTTGGAGGAATTGGGCGCCCCGATCACCAGCACGGCCGCCACTTTCGACGCAATTTCCTTGACCGCCGCCTGCCGGTTGGTGGTGGCATAGCAGATGTCTTCCTTTCGCGGGCCAACAATATCGGGGAAACGGGATTTCAAGGCCTCGACGATACCTACCGTGTCATCGACCGAAAGCGTCGTCTGGGTGATATACGCAAGCCGCGACGGATCGCGCGGCGACAGGGTTTCCACATCCTCCGCCCTCTCGACCAGCAGCACCTCTCCTTCGGGCAATTGCCCCATGGTGCCGATGGTTTCCGGATGCCCGGCATGGCCGATCATCACCATCTGCAAACCATTGGCGAAATGGCGTTCCGCCTCGATATGCACCTTGGAGACCAGCGGGCAGGTGGCATCCACATATACCATGTTTCGCCGCTCTGCGGCCTCGGGCACGGATTTCGGCACCCCGTGGGCGGAAAAAATCACCGGACGCTCCGGCGGGCATTCGTCCAGTTCCTCGACAAAAACCGCGCCTTGCGCACGCAACCCGTCAACAACGTATTTGTTATGTACGATCTCGTGCCGGACATAGACGGGCGCCCCCCATTTCGCGATGGCCATCTCGACAATCTTGATGGCGCGATCGACGCCTGCGCAAAACCCGCGCGGGGCCGCAAGATAGAGGGTGAGCGGTTCGGACATGAAAAACTCCGGCAGAACGGTTTACACATTCATACCGGAGCCTTTTGTGGATTTACAGAGTCTATTCTTCGGAATCCGGCGCTGTATAGACCTCGGCCTCGGGGCGGGGCGGGCGGCCGATAACATCGCGCAGCTCGTCCAGCTCGATAAAGTTGTCGCACTGGCGGCGCAACTCGTCCGCAATCATCGGCGGTTGCGAACGTATGGTGGACACAACCGACACCCGCACACCCATGCGCTGAAGACTTTCGACCAGCGGGCGGAAGTCGCCGTCGCCGGAAAAAATCACGATATGGTCCAGATGCGGGGCGAGTTCGAGGGCATCGACAGTCAGTTCGATATCCATATTGCCCTTGATCTTGCGCCGGCCCATGGAGTCGGTGAACTCCTTTGCCGGCTTGGTGACCATGGTGAACCCATTATAGTTAAGCCAGTCGACAAGGGGACGGATAGGGGAGTACTCGTCATTTTCCAGCAATGCGGTATAATACATGGCCCGCAACAACCGGCCCCGGCGCATGAACTCTGTGCGCAGGAGTTTATAATCGATATCAAACCCGAGTGCCTTGGCGGCGGCATAGAGGTTGGACCCGTCAATGAACAGAGCCAACCGCTCGTCTCGATAAAACATTCGCTTCTCCAAGCTGGAATTTCGCTGGCATTCCACACATTAATTTTGCAAAATGCAACAGCAGGAACTTGACGTTAAGGATAGGTGGAATTTCACAACATGCAAGGCCAAAATAGGGAAAAGATCACGCAACGTTACGGTATCGCCCTTGGCGCCAATCTCGATTCAACCTTCGGGACAGCATTACAGACGCTGAAAGAATCCCTCAGGTTGTTTTCCGGTGAATCACTGGAAGTCCGCGCGCAAAGCCAGTGGTATTCGACGCCGGCGTTTCCTGCGGGATCGGGGCCGGACTTCGTCAACGCAGCCGTGTTGGTAGAAACGGAAAAACGCCCGACCGAGGTGCTCGCCGCCCTGCACCGCATCGAACAAGCCCTTGGCCGGACACGGGATAACCGTTGGGAGCCGCGGATATGCGACCTCGATATCGTGTTTTGCGACGATCTGGTTTTACCCGACCGCGAAACCTATGACCGCTGGAGGAACCTCGGATTTTCCCAACAAAAAAGCGAATCGCCGGAAGACCTGATCCTACCGCATCCGCGCTTGCAGGACCGGGCTTTTGTGCTGGTTCCGCTGCGCGATGTGGCCCCCGACTGGCGTCATCCGGTCAGCGGGCTGGGCATTTCCGAAATGCTTGCGGCCCTTCCGCCGAATGAAATCGCGGAAATTGCTGTTATTGAAGGGTAAGCTGCGCAAGACCTCTTGCAATTTCCCCGAAGGGGGCGTAAATATGCGCTCTTCCATCGTCCCCCTTGCGCAGGAGCATGCCTTATGGCCCGTGTAACCGTTGAAGACTGCATCGACAAAGTCCCGAACCGCTTCGAACTGGTAATGCTTGCCGCACACCGTGCGCGCGAACTGGCCGCCGGTGCCGAACTGACGGTCGATCGCGACAACGACAAGAACCCGGTTGTGGCCCTGCGCGAAATTGCCGAGGAAACCCTGACCGCCGAACAACTCCGCGAGGCGGCCATCGAAAGCCACCAGCACCAGATCGAGGTGGACGAGGCCGAAGAAGACCAGATGTCCCTGCTTATGGGCACCGAGGAAGCCGATACGGCAGACGAGGACATGTCCGAGGAAAACCTGCTTCGTGCCTTGATGGAAGCGCAGGAAGACAAGTAAGCTCCTGTAGAGCGGGGGCGCACTGCCCCTTTGGAGCCTTGTAAATGATAGACGTCGAAGAACTCGTTGATCGTGTTCGTGCCTATAATCCGCACAGCAACACAGATTTGATTCGCGCGGCCTATGCCTTTGGCAAAGAGGCACACGAAGGCCAGTTCCGCACCTCGGGCGAGCCGTATTTCTCGCATCCGGTCGAGGTCGCCATGCTGCTGACCGAGGTCCGGCTGGACGATGCCACCATCATCACCGCGCTGCTGCACGATACCATCGAGGATACCGGCATCAGCTACAAAACCGTCGCCGACAAGTTCGGCGAGGAAATCGCGCAGCTTGTCGATGGCGTAACCAAACTGACCAATCTGGAACTGTCCTCCGTCGAGACCAAGCAGGCCGAGAATTTCCGCAAGCTGCTGCTGGCCATGTCCAAGGATGTGCGGGTGCTGCTGGTGAAACTCGCCGACCGTCTGCACAATATGCGCACCATCAAATCCATGCCGATCGAGAAACAGAAACGCAAGGCGCACGAGACGATGGAAATCTATGCGCCGCTCGCCGGTCGCATGGGGATGCAATATATCCGCGAGGAACTCGAAGACCTGTGTTTCGCGGTTCTGAACCCCGAAGCCCGCAATTCCATCATGCGCCGTTTCCTGACCCTGCGGGCCGAAACCGGCGATCTGGTGCCAGTGATTATCGAGGACATCAAGCAGGCTCTGGCCAAATGCGGCGTCGAGGCCAAAGTCACAGGCCGCGAAAAACGTCCCTATTCGATCTGGCGCAAGATGGAGGAAAAACAGCAGGGGTTTCACCGCCTGTCCGACATCTACGGCTTTCGCATCATCACGCAGAACGAGCGCGACGCCTATGTGGCATTGGGCGCTGTGCATCAGCGCTGGAAGGCTATTCCCGGACGGTTCAAGGACTACATCAGCCAGCCGAAAAGCAACGGCTACCGCTCGATCCACACCACCGTGTCAGGACGCGATGCCAAACGGGTGGAAATCCAGATCCGCACCGGCGCCATGCATGTGGTTGCCGAATCCGGTGTGGCCGCGCACTGGTCCTATCGTGACGGCGCACCGGCGGAAAACCCCTTTGCCGTGGACCCGTTCCACTGGCTGCACGACCTGACCGAACGCTTCGAGGCTGCGGAAAACCCGTCCGATTTCCTTGAGCACGTCAAGCTGGAAATGTTCCAGGACCAGGTGTTCTGCTTCACCCCGAAGGGCGAGGTTATCAACCTGCCGCGCGGGGCGACGCCGATCGATTTCGCCTATGCCATCCACACCCGTATCGGCGACAGCTGCGTCGGCGCCAAGGTAGACGGAAAGCGTGTGCCGCTCTGGACCCGTTTACGCAACGGCCAGTCGGTCGAAATCATCCGCGCCGAGGGTCAGCGGCCCCAACCGAGCTGGGAGGAAATGGTCGTCACCGGCCGCGCCAAATCCGCCATCCGGCGCAGCCTGCGCGAGGAACACCGTGCCGGTCATATCAGGCTGGGTCGCGAGATCGCCCGTGTGGCTCTGGAGAAAATCGGCAAGAAGGCCACCGACCGCGCGCTGGACACCGCTGCCAAACGGATGTCGCTTTCGGATCGTGACGATCTGCTTGCGCAACTGGGCACCACGGAAATCACCGGAAACGATCTGGTCATGGCGCTCTACCCCGAACTGGTTTCGGACAACGATGACGGCGAACAGATGTCCGAAGCCCATGTGATCGGTCTGGAACCCGGACAAAGTCACATCATCGCGTCGTGCTGCCAGCCGCTTCCGGGAGAACGGATTGTCGGTATTTCGGTACGCGGCAAAGGAGTTATGGTGCATGCAATCGACTGTGACTCGCTGGCGGAATACGAGAACCAGCCGGAACGCTGGATCGACCTGCGCTGGACCGAGGGCATGTCGCGCGCCAACCATATGACCACCATCGAGATTATCATGGCCAACGATGCCGGTGTGCTGGGCCGCATATGCACCTTGATCGGCGAGCACAACGCCAATATATCCGACATGACGTTCACGGACCGCAAACCGGATTTCTATCGTGTGAAAATGGATTTGCAGGTGCGTGACATCACCCACCTGCACCGCATCCAGACGGCACTGGAGGCCGATAGCGATATCGCCAACATCACCCGCGCACGATTGTCCCTGGACAGTCGGGGCTAGGCCCGTCAACAGGAACGAACCGGAATGATATTCAAACGGCGGGACAAGCCATCGTGGAAGACACGCCTGCGCGAAATGCTTCTGCCGCGCAAGGGCTGGCGTCGCGGCATCGAATACATGGGGCATCGCGTCCGCCGGATTCCCGATACACCACACAGGATCGCGCTCGGGGCATCCATGGGTGTGTTCATGGTATTTTCGCCGCTGTTCGGCCTGCATATCCTGCTGGCGATGTCTCTTGCCTATATTTTCCGCGGTAATATTCTGGCCGCACTGCTCACCACATGGTTCGGAAATCCGGCGACATTTCCGTTCGTCGCAGCAGGGGCGCTGAAACTCGGGTCGGCCATCCTCGGTGGCGCATACAGCAACCACCGGAGCGGGGATTCGGTCATGCTGCTGTTCGAGCACGCCATGGGCGGTTTCTGGAGCATGGTCAAAAGCTGGTTCGGGTTCGGCCATGCCGAAACCGATGGTCTGCACATGTTTTTTTCCGAAATATTCCTGCCGTATCTGGTCGGGGGCACCCTGCTCGGCATCCTGTTCGCCGCGCTGACGTATGTTGTGTCCCGCCCCCTGATCAATATCTACCAGATCAAGCGCCGTGCCAAAATGGCAGAACGGCGCGAACGCCGCCTGCGCGAGAGACAATCGGAGGCTGACAGCGGGCCGCAAGCGGACTATCCTCGGGAAGATCCGGATTGAATGCGAGTCGAACTATGGCAAACACCCTGAACAAACCGCTCGGCCGTCTGCGCCTTGGCGTCAACATCGACCATGTGGCCACCGTGCGCAACGCGCGGGGTGGTGCCTATCCCGATCCGCTTCGCGCCGCGAAAATGGCCGAGGTCGCAGGTGCCGACGGCATCACCGCGCACCTGCGCGAAGACCGCCGCCATATCACCGACCCGGATATCGACGCCCTGATGGCCAACCTGTCCATCCCGCTGAATTTCGAGATGGCGGCCACGCCGGAAATGCAGGCCATTGCCCTGCGCCACAAACCGCATGCTGTCTGTCTGGTGCCGGAAAAACGCGAGGAACGCACAACCGAGGGCGGACTGGAAGTGGCGCGCGAGGAAAACCACCTCGCCCATTTCATCGCGCCGTTGCGCGAAGCAGGTTGCCGCGTATCGATTTTCATCGCTGCCGACCAGCCGCAGATCGAGGCCGCCGCGCGAATCGGAGCCGAAGTGATCGAGCTGCACACGGGGGCCTATTGCGACTTCCACGCCGAAGGAAAATTCGCCGAGCGCGACGCCGAACTGGAGCGCCTGCGCGACATGTCGGCCTATGCCCACACGTTGGGACTGGAAGTCCACGCCGGTCACGGGCTGACCTATGATACCGTTAAACCGGTCGCCGCCTTCCCCGAGGTGATGGAACTCAACATCGGCCATTTCATCATCGGCGAGGCGATTTTCAGCGGGTTGGATAGCGCCATCCGCCGGATGCGCGCCCTGATGGACGAAGCCCGCAACGAAGCCTTCGGAGAGGGTGCCGCGTGATCCTGGGCATCGGTTCCGACCTCGCCAATATCGAACGGATCGAGGGCACGATCGAGCGTTTCGGCGCCCGCTTCCTCAAACGTGTGTTTACCAACATCGAGCGGGCCACAGCCGATCACCGCGAACTGACTGTCGAAACCTATGCCAAACGCTGGGCTGCCAAGGAGGCTTGCTCAAAGGCCCTCGGCACCGGTTTGCGCATGGGGATCGCCTGGAAGGAAATGGGCGTGGTCAACCTGCGCACAGGCCAGCCGACCATGACTGTTACCGGCGGGGCCGCAAAACGGCTGGCGGCCATGACCCCCGAAGGGCACGAGGCCCGCATCCACGTTACCCTGACCGACGATCACCCCTGGGCGCAGGCCTTTGTGGTGATCGAGGCCGTGCCGATTCCCGCCACCCGAACTTGACACCACCGCGCCCGCGCGCGACAAGGCGGGCCTGTTTGTATATAAGGAATGCACGACTATGGCGGCAAAAGCGAAAAACGAGGGCGGTTTCATGGAGACCCTGAAAACCATCGTCTATGCACTTATTCTGGCCGGTCTGATCCGCACATTGCTGTTCCAGCCGTTCTGGATCCCCTCGGGTTCGATGAAATCCACCCTGCTGATCGGGGATTTCCTGTTCGTCAACAAATTCGCCTACGGTTATTCCTACGCCTCCTGCCCGTCGATGTTCGGCGTGGATTTCTGTGGTTTTGCCAAAGGCAGCGACACCCGCCTTCTGGGCAGCGAGCCGGAAGTGGGCGATGTTGTCGTATTCAAACATCCGGTTACCGGACAGGACTATATCAAGCGCCTGATCGGGCGCGCCGGTGACCGGATCCAGGTCAAAAACGGCATCCTGTTCATCAACGGTGTCGAGGCCAAACAGGAGCCGGTCGAACCGTTTGTCGAGGTTTTCGAACGTCAGGGACCGGCGCAGGGCTTTCCGCGCTGCGCCAACCCGACGCCTGCCCTCGGCGGCGAATGTGTGAAAGAGCGGGCGCTGGAAACATTGCCGAACGGAACAACCCACGAGATTCTGAACATCCGCAACGAACGCTCCGACAACACCGAGGAATTCATCGTCCCCGAAGGGCACTATTTCTTTATGGGTGACAATCGCGACAACTCGCTGGACAGCCGTTTCTCGCAGCGTGTCGGCGGCGTCGGTTTTGTGCCTGCGGAAAATATTATCGGACGTGCCGACCGGATCGTGTTCTCCTCGGCCGGAAAATCCCTGCTGATGTTCTGGAAATGGCGCTCGGACAGGTATCTGAAGGCAATCGATTGAAACTATCCGCCACGACACGCGCGTTCATGAACCGGCTCGGGCATAACTTTGCCCGACCGGAGCTGCTGCATCAGGCGCTGACCCACTCATCGCTTTCGACGAACACCCGCCCCGACAACCAGCGCCTGGAGTTTCTCGGTGATCGCGTGCTGGGCATGGTGATTGCCGAGGCCCTGCTGGCAGACGATCCCGGAGCCACCGAAGGAAAACTGGCCCCGCGCCTGAACACCCTCGTGCGCAAGGAAACCTGCGCCGAGGTGGCCAATGCCATTGATCTGGGCGAAGCCCTGATGCTGGGGCGCTCGGAAATGATGTCGGGCGGGCGCCGCAAAACCGCGCTTCTGGGCGATGCGATGGAGGCAGTGATTGCGGCCGTTTACCTTGATGCCGATTTTGAAACGGTTCGGGCTTTGGTCTTGAAATTATGGGGAAACCGCATCCAGAAAGCCGAGGAATCCGCCGCCGACCCCAAATCACAGTTACAGGAATGGGCACAGGCCCGCGGCATGCCCCCGCCAAAATATGCAGAAATCGAACGAACCGGCCCGGACCACGCCCCTGTCTTCGTGATCGAGGCACAATTGAAAAACGGCGCGAAATCCCGCGCCAAAGCGAACAGCAAACGCGCTGCACAACAGGCGGCAGCGACGTCGCTGCTTGAAAAACTGGAGGCCGGAAATGGCTGATACCCGCTGCGGCTTTGTCGCGCTCATCGGTGAACCGAACGCCGGAAAGTCCACATTGCTGAACCGGATGGTGGGGGCCAAGGTCTCGATCGTTACGCACAAGGTCCAGACGACCCGCGCCCGCATCCGCGGCATCGCGATCAAGGACGACGCGCAAATTGTTTTCGTCGATACCCCGGGCCTGTTCCGCCCGCGCCGCCGCCTTGACCGCGCCATGGTCACCGCCGCGTGGAGCGGCGCGGCCGACGCCGACATGGTGGTTCTGCTGATCGAGGCCCATCGCGGCATCACCAAAGGGGTCGAAGCCATTCTGGAATCGCTTGCCGAACGCACGGACAACCGCCCCGTCGCGCTTGCAATCAACAAAATAGACCGCGTGCAGGCCGATACCCTGCTGGCCCTGTCCAGTGAAATGAACAAACGCTTCGAATTTTCCGAGACCTTCATGATCTCTGCCGAAAAAGGCCATGGTGTCGAAGATCTGAAAACATGGCTGGCAGGCAAATTGCCGGAAGGCCCGTGGCTCTACCCCGAGGAGCAGATCGCCGATGCGCCTCTGCGTATGCTCGCCGCCGAAATCACCCGCGAAAAGCTGACCCTGCGCCTGCATCAGGAATTGCCCTACCAGTTGACGGTCGAAACCGAAAACTGGCAGGATCGCAAGGACGGTTCGGTGCGGATCGACCAGATCATCTATGTCATGCGCGACGGGCACAAGGGCATCACGCTCGGCCCGAAGGGCGAGACGATCAAGGCCGTTTCCATGGCAGCGCGACAGGAACTGAAAGAATTCCTCGACCGCGAGGTGCATCTGTTCCTTCAGGTAAAGGTCCGCCCGAAATGGCTGGAAGAACCCGAGCGATATTCCGAAATGGGCCTTGATTTCAAAGACGGCGCATGACTCCGCGCATCACGACAGATTTCTGGGTCGGCGCCTTTCGCGCCCGCATGGACCGGATGCACATTCCGCTATACATCCGCGCCAAGGGCGATCCGACAGCAGGCGCCGTAATCCTGAAAATCGACTCGCTCGACGGCGCGGCGCAGGCCTATGCCCGCACACACGACCTCGACGGAAACGAGGAATGGGTGCCCCTTGCCGACGGACCGGAACCGGAGGTCAACGCGGTTCTGGACCGGCAGCAAGCCAACGACCCCGACCTGTGGATCATCGAGGTCGAGGACCGCACCGGCCGCGCCCTCTTTACCGACGACCCGTTGCCCCGCTAGGGTGCGCACATGGAATGGCGTGACGAAGGAGCCTTGCTGTCGGTGCGCAAGCACGGTGAAGGTTCCGCTATCATCGAGGTTTTCACGGCAGAACACGGCCGTCACGCCGGACTGGTTCGCGGCGGTGCCTCGCGCAGGATGGCCCCGATCCTGCAACCGGGCGCGCAGCTTTCGATAACATGGAAAGCGCGGCTGGAGGAGCACCTCGGCGCATTCACCGTCGATCCGGTAAAATCCCGCACTGTGGCGCTAATGTCCGGTCGCGCGACACTGGCAGCCATGGGAGCCATCGCGGCGCTGACTGCAGCCCTGCCCGAGCGCGAACCGCACCCGCAGCTATACGCCCGCACCGTGGACCTGCTGGATGCACTGGGCGAAACCGCGGACTGGCCGGCGCGCTATGCGCTTTGGGAAAACGCACTGTTGACGGATATGGGCTACGGGATGGACCTGTCGGAATGTGCGCTGACGGGGACGATGCAGGATCTCGGCTACGTTTCGCCCAAATCCGGCCGTGCCGTCAGCCGCGCCGCTGCCGGCGAATGGGCCGACCGCCTACTTCCCCTGCCCCGGTTCCTGCGCCTCGACAGCCCCGAGGCGGACTTGGCCGAGGTCCTCGAAGCCCTGCGCACCACCGGCCACTTCCTGCAAGCCGAACTGCTCCCAGCAACGGGAAGACAGGATTTACCCGCCACCCGCACACGCCTTGTCCAGAGTTTACAGCAGCGATAGCGTCCTAACCGCCATCCGGTTGCCGGAGTGCCCGCCAGACCCCGACCGTGGCATAACCGTCCGCCCGCATCCCGTTGGCGCGCTGCCACGCCTGCACGGCTTCGACGGTTTTCGGCCCGATACGCCCGTCGGCACCGCCGGTATCCAGCCCCTGCGCCATCAGCGCCCGCTGGATGTCCAGCACTTGCGCGCGTGTCAACGGCGTGTCCCCGCGTGGCCAACCGGCGCTGAAGCCGCCCGCACCACCGATCCTGTCCGCCAGATGTCCGACGGCAATCGAATAGGACACCGACATATTGTATTGCCGGATCACCTGAAAGTTCGGGAAAACCGCGAATACCGGCCCGCGCGCGCCCGCCGGTGCCAGCAAGGCCACCGCATCGTGGTCCGGCAACGCGCCCCCGTCCGCCAGCCGCACCCCCTTGCGGGTCCAGAACCGCGTGTTGCGGGTGTCGTGCTCGCCGGTCAGCGCATAATCGAACCCCTCTGGCAGCACCACCTCCAGCCCCCACGGTTGCCCCTTTTGCCAGCCCAGCGCCCGCAGATAGTTCGCCGTCGAGGCCAGCGCATCCAGCGGATCATCCGACCAGAAATCCCGCCGCCCGTCACCGTTTCCGTCCACCGCATAGGCCATATAGGTCGTGGGCATGAATTGCGTATCGCCCATCGCCCCGCTCCAACCGCCCAGCATATGATCCGGTGTCACCACGCCCGAGGCCAATATCCGCAGCGCCGCAATCAGCTCCGCCTCGGCAAAGACCTGCCGCCGCCCATCATGCGCCGCATTGGCCAGCGCCTCGATGGTATAGGTGTTGCCGCGAAACCCTCCGAACGAGGTCTCCATGCCCCAGATCGCCAGCAGGATTTCCGGCTCCACGCCGTATTTTCGCGAAATCCGTTGCAAATCCTTTTGCAGGGCCACCGCTTTCTGCCGACCGGTCGCCACACGCCGGTCCGACACCGCATCGTCGAGATAGGCCCAGATCGGCCGCACGAATTCCGACTGGTTGGCATCCTGCGCCCGCGTGCCGGCATTGTAGCGCACCGGGGCAAAGGCCGCATCGAACACCGTCGCCGGTATCCCCGCCGCCAGCGCCTTCACACGAAACCCGTCCTGCCACGCATCCAGCGTCACCGCCCGTTGCACGGGCCGCTCCATCTGCGCCAGAACCGGCGTCGCAAACAGGCAAATCAGAAGGGCAAGACGTTTCATGCCGCTACTATAGCCTAGCTTTTCCGCTTTGCCTTCTTCGCGTCCTTGCGTCGGCGGTTTTTGGCACGGTTCACCTTGCGCGACGGTCCGCGACGCCGCCCGCCGGAGCCGCCGGACTTCGGCAGGGCCTTGCCCTCCAGCTCCAGCAGTTCGAACATCAGCCCGCCGGTGATCGGCGCGGCCTCGGCCAGACGGACCTTTGCCTTCATGCCCAGCCCGATAACGCGGCGGGATTTTTCGCCCGTCAGGGTGTTGGAATCCGCGTCAAACAGGAAATACTCGCGCCCCAGATGCGAAATCGGGATGATGCCGTCGGCCCCCGTCTCGTCCAGCTTCACGAACAGACCGAAACGGGCGATGCCGGAAACCGTGCCCTCGAACTCGCTGCCGACACGATCGGACAGATAGGCAGCCAGATAGCGATCCGTGGTATCGCGCTCCGCCAGCATCGAGCGGCGCTCGGTCTGGCTGATATGTTCGGCGGTGGCGTCCAGATCGGCGACCTCCTCGGGCGTCTGCCCGTCGCTGCCCCAGCCATGCGCCTTGATCAGCGCGCGATGCACCACAAGATCGGCGTAGCGGCGGATAGGCGAGGTAAAATGCGCGTAGCGTTTCAGGTGCAGCCCGAAATGCCCGAAGTTCTGCGCCGAATAATACGCCTGCGTCATGGAGCGCAGCACGGCAATCGAGACGATCTCGGAATTCTCGGTCCCTGCCACCGCGTCCAGCAGTTTGTTCAACTGCGCGGTTTTCAGCACCTGTCCCTTCGGCAAGGTCAGCCCGACACTCTCCACCACCTCGCGCAGGGTTTCGAGCTTTTCGGGGTTCGGTTCCTCGTGCACACGATAGAGCAGCGGCGTGCGTTTCGCCTCCAGCGTTTCGGCGGCGCAGACGTTGGCCAGCACCATGAACTCCTCGACCAGCTTGTGCGCATCGAAGCGGTCGCGAAACGCCACCGAGACCACCTTGCCTTCGTCCGACAGGATGATCCGCCGTTCCGGCAGGTCCAGATGCAGCGGCTGGCGGCGTTTCGTTTCCTTGCGCACGGCGCGGAAGGCCGCCCAGAGCGGCTTGATCCCGTCCTCCAGCAACGTCGCCGCCTGTGCATCCGGCTTGCCGTCCGCCGCCGCCTGCGCCTGTTCATAGGACAGCGAGGCCGGCGAGCGCATCAACCCGCGCACAAAGCGGTGCGAAATCTTGCGCCCTGCGGCGTTGATCTTCATCTCCACCGCGATGCAGGCCCGATCCTCGCCCTCGTGCAGCGAACACAGATCGCCCGACAGCGCATCGGGCAGCATCGGCACCACACGGTCGGGGAAATAGCTGGAGTTGCCGCGTTTACGCGCCTCCCTGTCCAGCGCCGAACCGGCGCGCACATAATGCGCCACATCGGCAATGGCGACCCAGACCACATGCCCGCCCTCGTTTTTCGGGTCCGTGTCCGGCAGCGCGCAAATCGCGTCGTCATGATCGCGCGCATCCGACGGGTCGATGGTAAACAACGGCAGATGGCGCAGGTCCGTGCGTTTGCCAAGCGCCACGGGCTTGGCTGCGGCTGCCTCGGCCTCGACCTTTTCGGGGAAAGCATCGGGGATGCCGTGTTCGTGGATAGCAATCAGGCTGACCGATTTCGGCGCCATCGGATCGCCGAGCCGCGCCGTCACCTTCGCCTTGGGCAGTCCGGCCCGCGCCTTGCCGACCTGCGTGCCTTCGACCAGTTCGCCATCACGCGCACCGTTACGGTCGCCAGGATCGACACGCCATTCCTTGCTGGCCTTCTTGTCCACCGGCACAATCCGCCCGCCGAAATCGGCCTGCCGGAAAATTCCCAGAACCTTCAGCGCTCCGGTGCCAATCTTGCGGATCAGGCGCCCCTCGTAGGGCACATGCTCGTCATCCACCTTCGTGATACGGAACAGCCCGCGGTCGCCGATCCCCAGCGCCGGATCTTCCTTCTTCGGCACCAGCAACACCGTCGGCGCGTGAACCTCGCCCTTCCAGTTGGCCGGTTCGCCGAACACGTCCCCGTCGCTGTCGATCGCCGTTACCTGCAACAGCTCGACGTTTTGCAGGGTGTCCGCTTCGCGATAGGTATTGCGGTTTTTGGCCAGATGCCCCTCGTCGCGCAATTCCCGCAGGATACGTTTCAACTCGACCCGCCCCTGCCCCTTGATGTTGAAGGCCTTGGCGATGTCGCGTTTCGACGTGGTGCGCGGATTGTCCCGCACCCATTCGAGGATCTGTTCTTTGCTTGGAAAATGTTTCATGGAGCGCTCTTACCGTGCAAAAGCGCTCCATGGCAAATTGAAAGCGTTCGGGGGTGCGGGGCTACGCCCTAGAAGCGCGCCCCGATACGCAAGCTGACCTCGTCCAGAGACGACTCGAACCGTGCCGACGGAACATAATTGAAATTCTCCGATGCCAGTTCGCGGTGCAGATACTCGACACCGACGAAAAGCGTGTCCGTCAAGGCATAGTCCACTCCGACACCATAGTTCCAGCCGGAAGTGGAAATAACGTCACTTGTGTTTTCTGTCCACGTCGAACCGGACCATCCGCCCGCGGCATAGACCAGAGCATCGCCGATCGCATATCCGACCCGTGCCTTCGCATCGGTCATAGCGGAATGCCGGTTGGGAAAAGCGGCCGGAATTTCAACCGGATAAACGTAGCTGGTACCCTGTGTGACCTCGATACCGTAAACCATTCCGCCATTTTGCAGATTGTAGCCAAGAAATACGCCACTGTTGGGTCCGCCCATCTTGGTCGGGAAACCGGGGCGACGCGGAACATCGTTATCGAAATAATCCTGCATTCCGGTAACCTCTCCGCTGGTGATACCGCCGTAAAACCCGGACCAGTCAGAGCCGGACTGCGCAACCGCAGGCATTGCCGTGAACGCATACACAGCAGTCAAAACAGACAAAACTTTCATATACAAACCTCCCACTTTTTCGTTTAGGCGAAAAAACACTTTTCCGGAATTGTCTGTCAATATTGGACCAAATTATTGCAAAAAGTGAAAATCATCCTGTGACAGAAAAAACACAGCGGCAGGGATTTTCGAAGGAAATACTCTACGCAAACCCTGTAACCGCATCGTGATTGCTCCGTGACCACATTGGTGCAATGGTGCGCAAATCATTTCACGAGAGACCGGATGGATATCTATACCCTGATCATTCTGCCCGTCGGCCTCGGCCTGCTCGGCTTTGTCGAGCCTTGCACCATCGGCGGGCATCTGGTGTTCCTGAACACGCAAGAGGGGCGCTCACGGCGCGGCAAGATCGAGGCGGTGCCGGTCTTCCTGACCGCCCGCACGCTGGTCATGGGGCTGTTCGGGGCGGTGATTGCTCGCTCGGCCTGTGGTCGATATGGTTCGGGCTGTATGTTGACCCCGAGGGCTGGCCGAAGCTTTGACTATTCCTGCGCCGGTTTCTTTTTCGCCGCAGGCTTTTTCTTGGCGGGAGCCTTTTTCTTCGCTGCCGGTTTTTTCTTCGCGGCCGGTTTCTTGCGCTTGCCCTTGGTGGCCGCCTTGGCATTCACCAGCTCGATCGCGTCTTCCAGCGTGATGTCGGCCGGCTCCGTGCCCTTGGGCAGGGTGGCGTTGATCTTTTCCCATTTCACATAGGGGCCGTAGCGCCCGTCCATGACGTTGAGCGCGCCGCCGTCCGGATGTTCGCCCAGCTCGCGCAGGGGTTTTGCCGCCGCGCCGCGACCGCCACGGGCGGCTTTCTGCGCAATCAGTTCCACGGCGCGGTTCATGCCGATGGTCAGGACTTCCTCGGCGTCCTTGATATTGGCGTAGATCTTCGTCTGTTTCGTCTCGCCCTCTGCGGGCGGTTTGGTGTGGACGACGTAGGGGCCGAAACGGCCGATGCTGGCCTCGACCCGGCCGCCCTCGGGGTGTTCGCCGATCAGGCGCGGCAGGGACAGCAGGTCCAGCGCCTTTTGCAGGTCCACCGTCTCCAGATCCATACCCTTGGGGATGGAGGAGCGCTTGGGCTTCGGGTTTTCTTCGGTTGCCTCGCCAAGCTGCACATAGGGACCGTAGCGGCCGGTGCGCAGGGTGATCGGT
>JALSHL010000166.1 GCA_026982255.1 Paracoccaceae bacterium
GACGATGAATATCTCGGTCTATTCCTTCACCGCCGTTGTGCAGCGCGCTGAAAAGATGATGCCGGACGGTGGCTCCTGCCTGACCCTGACCTACTACGGCGCCGAGAAGGTGATGCCCCATTACAACGTCATGGGGGTCGCCAAGGCTGGGCTGGAAGCCTCGGTCAAATATATGGCCATGGACCTCGGCCCGAAGAACATCCGCGTCAACGCCCTGTCCGCCGGTCCGATCAAGACGCTGGCCGCCAGCGGTATCGGTGATTTCCGTTACATCATGAAATGGAACGAGCTGAACTCCCCGCTGCGCCGCAACGTGACGCAGACGGACGTGGGAAAATCGGCGATGTATCTGCTCTCCGACCTGTCCTCGGGTGTGACCGGAGAAAACCTCCATGTGGATGCGGGCTATCATGTTGTCGGCATGAAGGCCGAGGACGCACCGGATATCGACGTAGTACAGGGACGCAAGAAATGACCGATAAACTCCCCCACGAAAAGGGTTTTCACATCAGCTGGGACCAGATCCACCGCGACAGCCGCGCGCTGGCCTGGCGGCTGGACGGCAAGGGGCCGGATGACGGCGCATGGAAGGCGATTATCGCCATCACCCGCGGCGGCATGGCCCCCGCGATGATCGTTGCGCGCGAACTGGACATCCGCACCGTCGATACCATCAGCATCAAATCCTACGACCACCAGCAACAGTCCGAAGCCGTGGTGCTGAAGTCCCCCGATCTGGAGATTGCCGGCGACGGCGAGGGCATCCTGATCATCGACGATCTGGTCGACACGGGCAAAACCCTCGAAGTGGTCAGGGAAATGTTCCCCAAGGCCCATATCGCCACGGTTTATGCCAAACCGAAGGGCCGCCCGATGGTGGAAACCTTCATCACCGAGGTCTCGCAGGACACATGGATCTTTTTCCCGTGGGACATGGCGCTGCAATATGTGGAACCCTATCGCGGCACGGATTAGGAAAAAATTGCCATCTGGCAATAATTTCTTTTTTCCGTGTTTTTTCAGGTGATTACCTCAAAACGTTGCGTTCGGAAATGACCGACAGAAAAGGCTCCGCAATCGCTGCGGAGCCTTTGGTTTATGCGCTATAAACCCGCGCTATTTCGTGATGATCTCCGGCCCCATGAAATAGGTCGGCAGGAAGGTCGAGATCGACGGGATATAGGTGACCATGATCAGGAACACGAACAGGATGGCAAGCCACGGCAACGCCGCGCGTACCACCCGCATCATCGGCATTCCGGCCACGCCCGAGGTCACGAACAGGTTCAGACCGACAGGCGGCGTGATCATTCCGATCTCCATATTCACCACCATGATGATGCCGAGGTGAATGGGGTCGATACCCAGCTCGATGGCAATCGGAAACACCAGCGGCGCCACGATGACGATGAGGCCCGAAGGCTCCATGAACTGCCCGCCGATCAGCAGGATGAAGTTGACGATAACAAGGAACATCACCGCACCGAAGCCCGCATCCAGCATCGCGCCGGCGATCTGCTGCGGGATCTGCTCGTTGGTCAGGACCTGCTTCAGCACCAGCGCGTTGGCGATGATGAACAGCAGGGTCACGGTCAGCTTTCCGGCCTCGAACAGGGTGTCCTTGGTGTCCTTGTGGAACCACGCCGTGACCAGTGCCCAGGGCTTCTGCAACAGCGATATCGCTTTGCCGCCCTCTTCGCGTGCGGCCAGCGGGCCCATGTCGCGATAGACGAACATCGAGATCAGGAAGGCATAGACCGCGGCAACGGCGGCGGCCTCGGTCGGGGTAAAGATGCCGCCATAGATGCCGCCCAGAATGATGACGATCAGGAACAGCCCGAAAGAGGCCTCGCTTCCGGCGGTGAACACCTCGCCCCAGCCTTTCCACTCGCCGCGCGGCAGGTTGCGGACGCGGGCGACGACATAGATGCCGGTCATCAGCATGGTGCCCGCCAGAATACCCGGAATGACGCCGGCGAGGAACATGCGGCCCACGGAAACATCGGTGGCGGAGGCATAGACCACCATCACGATGGACGGCGGGATCAGGATGCCGAGCGTGCCGGCAACCGCGATTACCCCTGCCCCGAAATCCTTGGAGTAGCCGACCTCTTTCATCCCGACGATAACGATGGATCCGATGGCCACCACCGTGGCAGGCGAGGAGCCGGAAAGCGCCGCGAACAGCATACAGGCGAATACACCGGCAATCGCCAGACCGCCGGGCAGATGCCCGACCAGCGCGATGGAAAACCGGATGATCCGCTTGGCCACGCCCCCCGTAGACATGAAGGACGACGCCAGAATAAAGAACGGAATGGCGAGCAGGGTGTAGTGCCCCGCCATCGCCTGGAACATCGCCTGGGCGATCGAGGCAAGCGAGGTATCCGACAGGACCAGCAGGAACAGGATAGAGCTAAGGCCGAGGGAAATGGCAATCGGCACGCCGATCAGCATAAAACCGACGACCATAACGAAAAGTGCGAGAACATCCATGAATCAGGCCTCGGATTTGTGTTGTGCAGCGACTTCGGCAACCGCATCCTCGACCTCGTGCGAGACGATGAGGCTGTCCTGTTCGCCGGAGATCAGGCGCCATGTGGCCTGAATGAAACGGAACAGAAGCAGGGCGGAGCCGATCGGCAGGATCATATAGGGCAGCAGACGGGGCATTTTCTCGTAGGCCTCGCCCTCGTTCAGCCAGCCTTCGATAAAACGCAGGAAACCGGGCATGGGCAGGTCGTCGGTT
>JALSHL010000167.1 GCA_026982255.1 Paracoccaceae bacterium
CGGGCGCGGGCTGGTGATTGCGCATCAGGCGCTGGCGGGCGAGGATCTGGCGGCGCTGTTTTCCGGCGAGCGTTTCGCGCCCGAACCGTTGAGCGCGGCGGAACTGGCACGGCTGGGGCAGGGCGGCGAGGCCAGCCTGCCGGTGGCTTATGATTTTCCCGATTTCCTGTTGCCGGAGCTGATGCGCTCGCTGGGCGACGATCTGCCCGCCGTGATGGGGGCGATGCAGCAGCGCGCGCCTGTCGATTTGCGGGTGAACCGGCTGAAGGCGACGCGCGAGGATGCGGAGCGGATGCTGGCGCGCGACCTGATTTTCACCGAGCCGCACCCGCTGGCGGAAAACGCGCTGCGTATTGTCGAGAACCCGCGCAAGCTGGCGCGGTCGTTGGCCTATGATTACGGGCTGGTGGAGTTGCAGGATGTGTCCTCGCAGGCGGTGGCGGCCTTTTGCGGGGCGCAGCCGGATACCACGGTTCTGGACTATTGTGCCGGTGGCGGCGGCAAAACGCTGGCGCTGGCGGCGGATATGCAGGGCAGGGGCCGGTTGCTGGCGCATGACGCCAATGCGGGCCGGATGAAGGATCTGCCGGAGCGTGCGCGTCGCGCGGGGGCGGAGGTGGAGGTCGTGACCTCGGAACAGCTGGCGCGTATGCGGCCGGAATGCGATCTGGTGATGGTCGATGCGCCCTGCACCGGCACAGGGGCCTGGCGCCGCAATCCGGACGGAAAATGGCGTCTGGGGCAGGTGTTTATCGACAAGGTGACCGGCGTGCAGGCGGAGATTCTGGATACGGCGGCGGATTTTGTCAAAAAGGGCGGGGTGATTGCCTATGCCACCTGCTCGATCCTGCAGGTGGAAAACGGTGATCAGGTGACGGCGTTTCTGGCGCGTCACAAGGGCTGGGAATTGGAGGGCGAACTGTCGCTCACTCCGGTTCAGGGCGGCGACGGGTTCTATTGCGCGCGGCTGCGCAAAGGCTAGCGCGCAGGACAGCCGGTGGTTTCATAGGCCTTGCCCCCTTGCAGGAGCGTGACGCGCAGCTTGCTGCGGTCGAGTGCCAGAATGCCGGAGCCGTAGAATTCCAGCCTGCTGCTGGCGGTTATGGCGCGGCCCTCGCGTTGCAGTTCCGCCGAGTCGATCCAGATGTCGGGGTTGTCGTATTCCATGACCACATATTGCTCGCTCGCGGGTGTGCCCGAGAATTGCAGTTGCGCGGAGATGTCCATACCCTTGGGGTTCGGGCGCAGGTTACAGTTGACGGAACTGACGCCGCCTTTGCTCAGGGGCTGGACGGTTTTGGTCAGGGCCTTGGCGATCAGCGGTTTGCCCTCGGGCGCGGTGTTGCTGTCGAGCGTGGTTTGCAGGCGGGCGCTGGCGGGGACGCAGATGTCCGAGCAGACGCCGAATTCCATGCGCATGTCGACCGAGACAGGTTTCTCGGGGTCGGCCGGCACGATGCGCACCGGCAGCACCACCTGCCCCTTGTAGCCGAAGGAATAGAGGCCGTAGGATTCAAACACATAGGGCGCCGGCCAGTCGATCACCACGTCGGAAATGTTGCGCGATCCGGTCCAGTTGAAGGTTGTCGGCAGCCCCGCGGGGCCGGGGACGCGCCAGTAGGTTTTCCAGCCGTCCTCCAGATTGAACACGATGGCGGTCTGGTAGCTGCCGTCGGGCAGGCGCCAGCCGTCGAGGTATTCTACATTTCCGTAGTCCTCCTTCGCGCTGGCGAAGGTGGCAAACAGGGTGGCGAGCAGGGTGATGAATATACGCATGGGGCGTATATAGGGGGTCGGCTGACCAAGAAAAAGTCACAAATAGGAGAGGCCCCGCCTTGTAATGCGGGCCAAACGGGAACATCTTCTGTGTATGAGCAAAACCGACGTAGAAGAAATCCCCTTTCTGGACGGCAAGTTTCTGGTCGCGATGCCCGGGATGGGCGATCCGCGTTTCGAACATGCGGTGATTTTCATGTGTGCCCACACGCCCGAGGGGGCGATGGGGCTGATGATCAACCGTCCGGCGCAGAACCTCGATTTCCCCAAACTGATGGAACAGCTGGATATTGCCGGCACCGGCGTCGCCGACGGCACCGATGTGATGTTTGGCGGGCCGGTGGAGCACGGGCGCGGGTTTGTGTTGCACTCGACGGATTATTTTGCCGAAAACGGCACCATGGCGATCAACGACGATTTTGCCATGACCGCCACGATGGACGTGCTGCGTGATATAGCGGCCGGCAAGGGACCGGAGCAGCGGTTGCTGTGTCTGGGCTATTCCGGCTGGGGCCCCGGGCAGCTGGAAGGGGAAATACGGGCGAACGGCTGGCTGATCTGCGATGCCGCGCCGGAGATCGTGTTCGATACGTCGGTGCCGGATCGCTGGAGCGCAGCGATGAAGAGTCTCGGGTTCGATCCGGCGATGCTCTCGGCCGAGGGCGGGCGGGCCTAACGCGGCGCGGCGGCGCGGGCCAGACGGTCGTTGATGGCGATGCCGAGGCCGGTTTCGGGAATCGGGCTGACGGCGATGGTTTTCCCCGCAGCGGCGGCGAGAGTGTCGATTTTTCGCAAACAGGCAAACAGGTTGGCCGCGGCCTCGTGCAGGTCGCCGGACGGCGACAGGTTAAGCGTGCCGTCAACGGGACCGAAGGCCAGCAGCATTTCGGTGCCGCTCGGGCTGTCGGCGTTCAGGCGTAATGTGGCCTCGGGCGCGTAATGCGATTGCAACTGGCCGGGAGCGGTGATTT